>NZ_JAGWCX010000007.1:0-81669 GCF_020657775.1 Clostridioides sp. ZZV14-6345
TGAACCTCCTGAGTTTCCTCCATTATCTCCTGAATTTGAGCCTCCTGAATTTCCTCCATTATTTCCTGAGTTTGAACCTCCTGAGTTTCCTCCATTATTTCCTGAGTTTGAGCCTCCTGAGTTTCCTCCATTATTTCCTGAATTTGAACCTCCTGAGTTTCCTCCACTGTTTCCTGAGTTTGAACCAGGTCCTGTTGTAGTATCATCATCTGGTGTTGTTGGTGTTTTATTTGGTGTTGTCGGAGTCTGTGTATTTGACTTCTCTGAACCTTTACTTACATATAAATTTATTTCATCCCCCTCTTGAACTCTTGATGAACTAGCTCCTGGGCTCTGATTTAAAATAGTACCTTCTTTATATATTGAACTATATTCATACTTAACTGTCCCTACTTTTAAGTTATTTTCTTCAATAAGTTGTTTTGCATTACTTAAAGTAAGTCCCACTACATTAGGAACAGAAGCCTGATTTGAACCTTTACTTACAACAACATTTATAGTATCACCCTTTTTGACATTTGTACTTCCACCTTCAGGTGTCTGTGATATTATACAATTTTTATCAACTTCACTACTATACTCTTCACTTTTTACACTTAAGGATAATCCTTCTTTTTCAACAGCACTTTGAGCTTCTTCTAATGGCATATTTACAAGATTAGGAACAGTCAAAGATTTATTGCCAAATCCTCCTGCAAATAAAAACTTATATGCTAAGAATACTTGAGTGCATAGTATCAGTATCAAAACAGCTGCAATTACTTTTAATCTTCTTCTTGCCTTTGGACTTTCCTGTTTTTTCTTCTTTTTCTTAATCCTCTTACTTGGAGTATTCTTAGGTTTCTGGTTCTTTTTAGCTCTCATTATCTCTTCCTCATCTTCTTCATCTTCTTCATCTTCATAAAAATCATCATAATAATCTTCATCATCGTCTAAATCAGCAACTTCAACAGGTTTAGCTACCTTTTCAAGTGTTGGCTTTACAGGTACTGGATTTATAACTTTATTAATTTCTCTTTCATCAATTTTCTTAGTTGCAAAATCATCATATTCTTTTATAAAATCTAAATCAATATTTTTTTCTATATACTCTATATCTTCTATCAACTCTTCAGCAGTTTGGTATCTGTCTGCACTAGATTTTTCTGTAAGTTTTTTTATTGTAGTTCTTACACTTTGAGGAATCCTAACTTTTTCTTCTGATGTAAAATCTATATCATCATTAATATGTTGAAGTGCTATAGAAATTGGACTGTCTCCTCTAAATGGAACTTTTCCTATCAACATTTCATATAAAACTATACCTAAAGAATATAAATCAGCATTATTAGTTACAAATTTACCTTTAGCCTGTTCTGGTGAAAAATAGTGCACTGAGCCTATTATACTACCAATATTGGTCATTGTTGAGTTTGAAACAGCTTTAGCTATACCAAAATCAGCTACTTTTACTACTCTTCCTTCATTGGATATTAGAATATTATGAGGTTTTATATCTCTATGTATAATCCCCTTTTTATGTGCAGCGCTAAGTGCCATAGCTATTTGTTTTGTTATATCTAATGCAGTATATTCATCTAATATACCTTCATCTTGTATAATCTCTTTTAGATTCTTTCCATCTACAAATTCCATTACAATATAGTGAACTTTTCCATCTTCACCAACATCATAAACATTTACTATATTTGGATGGGAAAGACTTGCTACTGCCTCTGCCTCTCTTTTAAATTTTGTTAAAAACTCATCGTCATCTACAAATTCAGGTCTAAGTACCTTAAGTGCAACAGTCCTGTTTAATAACCTGTCTTTTGCCTCATATACAAAGGCCATTCCTCCATCACCAATCTTCCTGATGATTTCATATCGATTTCCTAAAATTGTATCTCCCACAATATCACCGTCCTAATTATACTTTTATCACTATAACCGAAACATTATCTTTACCAGAAACATCATTGGCCATACTTATCAACTCTTCACTTATATTGGTAATTCTCTCATATTCATAATCTAATATTAAATCTCTTATATCTTCATCATTAATAAACCCAGTTAATCCATCTGTCGCAAGAAGTATTATATCACTTTTTTTGATATCTTTCTTAAAAATATCTACAACAACCATATCATCTGTTCCAATTGCTCTAGTTATTCTATTCCTTTGTGGATGTATTCTTGCCTCTTCTTCTGTAATAACATGAGCCATCATAAGTTCTTCAACCACGGAATGGTCTATAGTTATTTTATCAAATTTTTCATCTGTTAACAAATAACATCTGCTATCTCCAACATTTGCCACATATAAGACATTATTATACACTATAGCTGTAACTAATGTAGTTCCCATTCCTTCAAATTCTATATCTTCCATAGATTTTTTGTGCACAATTGAGTTTACATTATTATAAGCCTGTTTTAATATATCATCTATATAGTCTATTTTTACGTTATCATGTTGTAATAAGTTTTCTTTTAGAAAATCAATTATGTTTTCTACTGCTAATTTACTGGCGACCTCACCTTTTTTATGTCCACCCATTCCATCAGCTATGGCAAATATTCCTACTGGACCATGTTCTGTATCTATAACTTCTCCCTCACAATAGTCTTCATTATTTTTTCTTATTTTCCCTATATGTGAGGCACAACTATAAACCATACGACTTCCTCCTTACAAATTACTTGTATTTTCTTCTCAATTGACCACAAGCTCCACTAATATCAGAACCCATAGACATCCTAACTGTGGCAGGTATGTTGTTTTTCTCCAAACTATCCCTAAACTTATAAATAAATGCTTTATCTGGCTTTTCATATTCTCTTTCTTCAACTTTATTTATTGGTATTAAATTTACATGACATAGCATACCTTTTAAGAGCTTAGCTAATGCTTTTGCTTCTTTTTCTGAATCATTCACTCCTTTTATAAGAGAATATTCAAATGTGACCCTTCTATTTGTTTTTTTTATATAATATCTACAAGCATCTAATATTTCTTTAATAGAATAAGCATTTGCTACAGGCATAATTTTTCTTCTTTCTTCATCATATGGTGAATGAAGTGATAAAGCTAAATTTATAGCTATTTCTAAATCTGCCAATTCATACATTTTAGGTACTATTCCACAAGTTGAAAGAGTTATATGTCTATACCCTATATTAAGACCATTTTTTTCGTTAATTATTTTTAAAAATTGTTTTGTATTCTCAAAATTATCAAGTGGTTCACCACTTCCCATCAACACAAGATTTGATACCCTTTTACCAGTATCTTCTTGAATTTTAATAACTTGGTCTAAAATCTCCCATGGCTCTAAGTTTCTAATCAATCCATCCATTGTAGATGCACAGAAATTACATCCCATCCTACAGCCAACTTGATTAGATACACATACAGTAACTCTACTATTATAATCCATCATCACAGTTTCTATTATATTTCCATCATCTAATAAAAACAAATATTTTTTTGTACTATCCACCTTAGATTCCAACTTTAATTCTATATCTATATGTCCTATACATGAAACTTCTTCTAATTTGTTTCTCAAACTTTTTGGTATATTATTCATATCATCAAAAGTTTTTGCACCCTTATATATCCAAGAGAATATTTGACTTCCTCTAAAGGGCTTTTCATCTATAGTTTTCATAAATTCTTTAAGTTCATCTTCAGTAAAATTTTTTAATACTACTTTTTTCTTTTTCATTCTCTCACTACCTTATTCTTTTTAATTTTGCTATGAAAAAACCATCTATACCGTGGACATGAGGATATATCTTTAAATACCCTTTATCCTGATTGTCCAAGTCTACATTTACTGCATCAATTGGAGTCAATTGAAAATTATTATTTTCTTCAATAAAAGAAGTAATTATACTTATATTTTCCACATCTTGAATTGTACATGTACTATATACTAAAGTTCCACCAATTTTAACATACTTAGATGCATTTTCTAGAATTTTCTTTTGTATAGAAGTAATGTCTCTTAACTCTTCTTCTTTCTTATATTTAATCTCTGGTTTACGTCTTATTATACCAAACCCAGAGCAAGGAACGTCTGCTAAAACATAATCAAATTTACTTATACTCTTTTCATCAATCTCAGAAGCATCAAATTTTTCTACACATACATTTTTAAGACCTAATCTGTTTACAGTAGACTTTATGAGCTTTAGTTTGTGCTCAAAAATATCTCTAGCTACTACGTGACCAGTATTGTTCATTAAAGTAGCTAAGTGAGTAGATTTCCCTCCAGGAGCACTACATACATCCAAAACAAAAGAACCTTCTCTTGGATTAATTACTTTCCCTACTATCATAGAGCTTATATCTTGAATTGTAAATAAACCAGCCTTAAATAATTCATTATTTTCTATATTTTTCATTTTTTCGACTTTAATAGCTTCTTCTACCATAGAAACTTTTAAACATGTAATGCCCATTTCATTTAACTTTTCAATAAGTTCTTCTCTGCTTATTTTAAGTGTGTTTGTCCTTATATAGATACTAGGCTTTTCATTGTTCGCTTCCAACAAATCTTCAGTAAATTCTTGTCCAAATTTATCCATCCAATTTTTTATAATCCAAGAATTGTAAGAATACTTTATTGATAAGTATTTTACACTATCTTCATCAGTTATGTCCATTATAGTATCTTTGTTTCTTATTTCATTTCTAAGAATAGCATTTATGAAACCAGAAGACTTTTTATCATATTTCTTAGATAATTTTACAGTTTCATTAACTGCTGCATAATCAGATATACTATCCAAAAACAAAATCTGATATGTTCCCATTCTTAAAAAGATTTTAACATAAGTTGACATTTTTTTTACTTTTATTTTTGAAAGTTTATTGATTATATAATCTAAATAATACTTATTTTCTACTACTCCATAGATTAATTCTGTTGCAAGCCCTCTATCCATGTCACTTATTTCTAAATTTTTAAAATGTTTATTTATTGCAATATTTGAATAGTTATCATTTTTCTCTATATCACATAATACTTTAAATCCAATTTTTCTTGCATCCATATAAATTTCTCCCTTTTATTAAACATAAAAAAGGGTTGTTTCTAAACAACCCACTTTACTTTTAGTCATTTCTTCTTTGAGCTATCAGTAACAATCTAAGTAATTGAAGTATTGAAACCAACGCTGCTGCAACATATGTTAAAGCTGCTGCTGAAAGTACTTTTCTACTTTGTCTTGACTCACTCTCATCTATAATACCTAAATTTCCAAGTTGAACGATTGCTCTACTTGAAGCATTAAATTCTACAGGTAATGTTATTATTTGGAATAATACTGAAGCTGAAAATAATAGTATCCCAATTTCTAAAAATGGACCAGCCATAATAAATCCTATAAATATTAAAAACCAAGATATACTTGAAGCAAAATTTACTACTGGTACTAAGCTACTTCTTATTTGAAGAGGTGCGTAACCTTTAGCATGTTGTATCGCATGACCACATTCATGTGCAGCTACTGCAACAGAAGTTATAGATGTTCCATAATATACATCTTCTGACAGTCTTACAGCCTTTCTTCTTGGGTCATAATGGTCACTTAGATGCCCTCTAACCATTTCTATCTTTACATCATACAAACCATTTGAATCAAGCACTCTTCTTGCTGTTTGCTCTCCAGTATATCCTCTACGTGCATTTACTCTTAAATACTTATTTGTTGTTGAACTTACTTTAAATTGTGCATATACAGTAAATAATATAGCTGGAATTAATATAACCATTGTTGGGTCAAATCCCCAAAAACCGCCATACATAGGGTACATAAATAACACTCTCCTAAAATATATTTTTTATACATCCTCTTAATATTCACATAACTTAAAAACAGTTTAATTGTAAGCTAATATATTTTTTCCTGTTAAAAAGTCTATAGCTTTTTCAATATCTACCATATCTACATTAGTATTTACACAAGGTCCATTAGGCCTTTTGTTAAATACACCTAAAACAGGAATCTTTTTAATATCTTGTATTCCAGACGTTAAATCTCTTTCACATGCAACAGCTATAACAGCTTCAGGTTTATTTTCTATTATGATTTTTCTAGCTAGAGTTCCTCCTGTAGCTACAAATATTTTTACATTAGTTCTTTCCTTTAGCTTAATTAATTCTCCTATGTTGCATCTTCCACATTCTTTACAATTATCTATATCATTAGTAACTTTTAATTTACAACTATTCTCTTGAATACAATGAGGTATTAAAATTATTATATCCTCTGGATTAAAATTATATTTATTACTGTATATATATTCATTATTTAACTTTATATATATCCTTCTAATCTCACTTTTTGACATACCAAATGATGATGCAATGAAAGATATAATGGGAAATAATCCACTGACAATCTTAAAATTTATTTTCATTATATTTGAGTTAATATTCTTTCCTTTAATTACTCTATAAGTAACTGCTGTTGAACATAGTATTATAAGTATTAGTGATATTATTATAATATTTATTGCTAAAGAAAATATTTGAGTTAAATTTATTATAAAAAAATTTACAACTCCTATCAAAATCCATAATATTAAAATTAAAATCCCAACACTTGTTAAATACTTCTTTATATCTGTCATACTTTTCACCTAACCCAATACTAAACCAGTTTCTATAGTATTCCCTTTTATATATTCACCAACCAACATTCTCTTTTTATTTGGCATCTGAATTTCTTCGATTAAAAGCACCTTATCTCTAGTACTTACTTTTATTCCTTCTTTACTTACATCAATTATCGTACCTGCACCTTTAGTACTTTTTTCATTTAACACTTTAGTTTTCCAAATTTTCATTGTAACACCATTGTAGGTAGTATAAGCACTTGGCCATGGATTTACACCTCTAACTAAATTATGTATCTTCCTAGCACTTTTTGAAAAATCTATATTACCTAATGATTTATTCATTATTGGAGCATAAGAAAATTCCTCATGATTTTGTACTTCTCTTGGTGCAGTTCCTTCTTCAATTAACTTTAATGTTTCTTTTAAAGTTTCTGCTCCTATATTCATCATTTTATCATGAAGTTCTCCTGCTGTTATATTTTCATCAAGATTTACTTCTGTCTTTAGTATCATATCTCCAGTATCCAGACCTTCATCCATGTACATAGTTGTAACACCAGTCTTTTCTTCACCATTTATTATTACCCAATTTATAGGTGCCGCACCTCTATATTTTGGAAGTAAAGAAACATGAACATTTATACATCCACGTCTAGGAATTTCTAATATTTCTTTTGGAAGTATCTGCCCAAAAGCTACAACCACTATTACATCTGGATTTAAAGATTTCATTGTATCTATAAATTCTTTATCTCTAGCCTTGATTGGTTGATATACAGGTATATTATTTCCAATTGCAAGTTCTTTTACTGGGCTCATACCCAGTTTTTTACCTCTTCCTTTTGGTTTATCTGGTTGAGTTACAACACCTAATATTTCATACTTCTCATCTATTATTTTTTGTAAACAAGGAACTGCTATATCTGGAGTTCCCATAAATACTATTTTCATCAAATCAACTCCTACTACTTTTCTATTTTATCAACAAATAGAATTCCATCTAAGTGGTCTATTTCATGACAAAATGCTCTAGCTAAAAGTTCTTCTCCTTCTAACTCTACTGTTTCACCATTTCTATTTAAAGCTCTAACTTTTACATAATTTGGTCTTCTAACCTCTCCAGCTTCTCCAACAACACTTAAACACCCTTCTTCATCTATTTGCTCTCCAGATGTTTCTATTATTTCAGGATTTATAAGTTCTATAAGCTCTTCTCCAACATCTATTACTACTACTCTTTTTAAAATTCCAACTTGAGGTGCAGCTAATCCGACACCTTCTGCATCATACATAGTTTCTGCCATATCATCTAATAATTGTATTATCTTTTCATCAATTTTTTCAACCTTTTTTGATTTCTTTCTTAATACTGGTTCTCCTATTTGAACTATTTGTCTTAAAGCCATTGTACTTCCTCCTAAATTTATAATACACTATTTGGATTAATATCTATAGATACATTGATATTCTTATCAAATATCAAATCTCGTTTTGTTATACATATATATTTTATTATACCCTTTAACAGATTAATTTCAATATTTTCATCTTTAAAGAGTATCTGCCATCTATAATTTTGATTTATTTTTGATATTGAACATGGGTTTGGTCCTAATATAAATCCTAAATCATTTATACCCCTTTTTTCTAATAAAAAAATCAATGATGCATGCATATTTTTTATATTTTTTACCACTAATCTCTCATCTTCACCACTAACAACTACACTCAACATGTTATTAAAAGGAGAATATCCAAACGCTTTTCTTATTTTTATCTCATCCTCATAAAAACCTTTATAATCATATTCAATAGCATGCTTAATAGCATAGTGTTCAGTATCATAGGTTTGAAGCACTACTTTTCCTTCTTTATCTGCTCTCCCTGCTCTTCCAGAAACTTGAGTTATCAATTGAAATGTAGTTTCAAAACTTTTAAAATCTGGAAAATTTAGTATCATATCTGCAGATAAAATACCTACTAAAGTTACATTCTCAAAATCCAGCCCTTTACTTAACATCTGTGTTCCAATCAGTACATTAGCTTCTTTATCTTTGAATTTATTTAGTATCTCATCTAAAGCACCTTTTTTTGAAGTTGTATCCTTATCCATTCTCAAAGTTTTTATATCTGGAAAAATATATTTTAATTCCTCCTCAATTTTTTGAGTTCCAGCTCCAAATGTTTTAACATAATTACTTTTACATTCAGGACACTCTTTTGGAATTTCTTTCTCATATCCACAATAGTGGCATCTTCCAGTATTACTTTTCTTATGATAAGTTAAAGATATATCACAATTTTCACATTGGAACACATATCCACACTTTCTACAAGATACAAAATTTGCATAACCTCTTCTATTTAAAAAAAGTATTACTTGACTATTTTCTTCAATCGCACAACTTATTTCTTTTTGGAGTTTCAGACTAAATATACTTTTATTGCCTTTATCTAGTTCATCTTTCATGTCTACCACTTCAATATTTGGAAGAGGTTTATCATTTGCTCTCCTCTTTATATTTATAAGTTTGTATTCACCTGATTTTGCCCTATAATACTCTTCAATTGAAGGTGTTGCTGAACCTAAAATAAGAGTTAAATTATTTTTTAATGCCATAAATCTAGCCACTTCTATAGCATTAAATTTTGGATTCTTCTCAGACTTATATGATGACTCATGAAATTCATCAATTATTATCAATCCTAAAGAATTAAAAGGTGCAAATAGAGCCGACCTAGCTCCAATTAAAACTCTTACTTTCCCTGCTTTGACAGCCTTATAAACATCATGTTTTTCTCCTTCAGATAGTTTACTGTGAAACACTCCAACTAAATCTCCAAACCTACTCTTTAACCTATCTATTGTTTGAGGAGTTAATGCTATCTCAGGTACTAAGAATATACTATCTAAACCTTGACTTAAAGCAAACTCTATTATTTCCATATAAACTTCAGTTTTTCCACTTCCAGTTACTCCATGAATTAAGTATGGTTTTTTATTATCCATAAACATATTCGACTTTATCTCATCAACCGCTTGTTGTTGCTCATTGTTTAATTTTATACTTTTTGATATGGATTTGTAAATACTTTTTGGTTCTCTATAATAATCCTTAAATTCTAGAGTTATCAACTTTTTCTTATTTAAAGAATTTATACTTTGTTTTGAAGCATTTAATAAATCCAATAAATCATTTATCTCTACATTTTCATTATTTTTAAGAAAACTTAATATCTGTTTTTGTTTACTTCCTACATTTATTTTATTTTGTTCTATATAATCG
Organism: Clostridioides sp. ZZV14-6345; assembly: GCF_020657775.1. Classification (NCBI taxonomy): domain Bacteria; kingdom Bacillati; phylum Bacillota; class Clostridia; order Peptostreptococcales; family Peptostreptococcaceae; genus Clostridioides; species Clostridioides sp. ZZV14-6345. Next base: position 9,904 of record NZ_JAGWCX010000007.1, read on the forward strand.
TCAATTTTATCACTTTCCAAGCTCAAAGATATATAACATACTTTCTTCTCATTTTTATGATTTTTGTATTCCCAACATAATTTTATAATTCCATTTTTATTCATTGTGTATAAAGAACTATTTAGGTTTGGTATATATTTTAACTTATCAACCTTAATTTTACCTTTATTATCAATTACTTTCTCTACTATTTCTCTATTTTTATCACTTAAAGTTGATATTTTTTTCTTTAATTCAGTATCATTTAATCCACTTAAATTTTCACCTAATAAGACTACTTTATAATTATTTAATTTATATCCTCTTGGATATATCAAATTTATACATTCTATATAAGTACACAAATATCTATTTTTCATCCAATAAACCAATTCTAAGTCTTCTTTTCTAAATATTGGATTTTCATCTAATATATCAATAATTTCTTTTATTTTTATTTTTTCATCTAAGCTATCTGTAAGTTGAAATACAAAGGCTTCTGTTGGTTTATTACCTTTTCCAAATGGTACTAATATTCTGTGTCCAATTTTTATGACCTCAGATAAAAATACAGGAATTTGATATGTAAATAAATTATCTGTGTATATAGTATTACTTCTAACTATTACCTTTGCATATTTTTTCATTGTAAAACCTCTACTTAAATTTAATCTACTGTTCATATTCTAATATATAAACAATTTCAAGTTATTAATATTAACTCTATTTTAATAATTAACTATTAGTTATATTTTATACTTTATGACAAAATAAATGCTGAAAACTACAATTTAACTGACATTTGCGAGTTTTTACTCGCTAAAATTAAATTGCAGCTTTCAGCCACTTTAGCTGTGATAAAATACACAAATATCATATTTAAAAAAGGTCTTATTTCTCAAGCAATGCTTTAATTTTATCTAAAATAACATTGGCTACTTCTTCTTTTTTCATTTTAGGATACTCAGTAATATTTCCTTCTACATCTATTATTTTTACAATATTAGTATCAGCTCTAAAACCAGCACCCTCTTTGGTTAAATCATTTGCCACAATAAAATCTAGATTTTTCTTTTCTATTTTTCCTTTGGCATGTTCTATAAGGTCATTAGTTTCAGCTGCAAATCCTACTAATATCTTATCTTCTTTTATTTTTCCTATTTCATAAGCAATATCATAATTCCTACTTAGTTCTATTGATAAATCATCATTCTTCTTTTTAATTTTCTTGTCAGAATAAGTTTTTGGTTTATAATCTGCAACTGCTGCACTTTGAATTACTATTTTATTTTCACTTAAATTTGATACTACTGCTTCATATAAATCTTGTGCTGACTCTATTTGAACAAACTTTTTAAGGTTTTGTGGAATAGAAAGATTTGTAGGACCTGATATTAATGTTACATCAGCACCTCTAGATATAGCTTCTCTTGCTATAGAATATCCCATTTTTCCAGAAGACCTATTAGTTAGATATCTTACTGGGTCTATACTTTCTACAGTTGGGCCAGCTGTAACTATTATACTTTGACCTTTTAAATCTTGCTCTTTAGTAAGATTAGCTAAAACTTCCTCCACTATTACATCTGGATTAGCTAGTTTACCTGCTCCAATATCTCCACATGCAAGTCTTCCACTTTCTGGTTCAATAAATTTATATCCAAAGCTCTTTAAAGTTTGTATATTTTTTTGTACAATTGGATTTTCATACATATTAGTATTCATAGCTGGTGCCATCAGAACCTGTGCTTTGGTTGCCATAACAGTAGTTGTTAACATATCGTCAGCTATACCATTTGCAATCTTTCCTATAACATTTGCACTTGCTGGCACTATTAAGAATAAATCTGCTTTTTTTGCTAATGATATATGCTCAACTTCCCAAGTTTTTGGTTCTTCAAACATATCTTCTACTACATAATTTTGACTCAGTGATTGAAATGTAAGTGGTTTAACAAATTCTGTTGCTGATTTTGTCATTATAACATGGATATTTGCATTTAGTTTTTTTAACTTACTTACAACATCACAAGCCTTATATGCAGCTATTCCACCGCTTATACCAATTACAACAGTTTTATCTTTTAGCATGACCTTACTCCTCTTCTGAAATTTGTTGGTGTTGCTCAGCATGGTGTCTAGCTTCTTCGATTTCTATTTCTTCCTCTGTCAATAATCTATATGTTATTTTTCCACTTGCAACTTCTTTAGTTGCTACACATACAGGTTTTTCCTTAGCTTTATTTGAAACATATGGTTCTTCTCCATCAATTAATTTTCTTGCTCTCTTTGAAACAGTTCCTACTAAATAGTATCTGTTGTCTATTTTTTCTAGTACCTCATTGATAGATGGTTTTAACATAATTATAATTCCTCCTTGAATTTCTCTATTATAATATTTTTATATCTGCTAACTTTATTCTTTTCAGATGATATTATACCTTCTATTTCTTTAGCAGATGTTTTTACATCTTCATTAAATATAAAATAATCATAATCCTTAATCATTTTAATTTCTTCATATGCACAACTAAATCTCTTCTCTATTTCAGCTTCTGTTTCTGTACCTCTTCCAACAATTCTATTTTTTAATTCTTTAAGTGATGGTGGTAGTACAAATATAAATACTCCCTCTGGACAAACTTCTTTTATTTGTTTTGCTCCTTGCATTTCAATTTCTAATAGTACATCCTGTCCTCTTTCTAAACATTCCATTATTGCTGCTTTTGGAGTCCCATAAAAATTATCATAAATTTGAGCATACTCCAAAAACTCACCTTTTTTTATCATTTCTTCAAACTTTTCCTTGCTTATGAAGAAATAATTTACTCCATCAACTTCTCCAGTTCTTGGTTTTCTTGTAGTAGCTGATACAGAAAGTTTTATTGTATCATTTTCTTTAAGTAGTTCTTTGCAAATAGTACCTTTTCCTGCACCTGATGGTCCTGATACAACTAGCAATAATCCTTTTTTCGCAAACATTTAAGCATTCCCCTTCTAATATTGTATTCTTACTCTATATTTTGTATTTGTTCTCTTATTTTTTCTAATTCGCTTTTTACTTCCACTACTAAATTAGTTATATTTATGTCAGATGACTTCGAACCTATAGTGTTAGTTTCTCTATTCATCTCTTGTATCAAGAAATCTATTTTTCTACCTATAGAGTCGTCTTTAAATATAGTATTTTTAAGTTGACCTATATGACTTTTAAATCTAACTATTTCTTCTGTTATACTGCTTTTATCTGCATATATTGCAACTTCTTGTGCTAATCTATTCTCATCTATTATACTAGGGTCATCCAACAATTCACTTATTCTCAAATTCAATTTTTCTCTATAATCTTCTACAACACTACTTGAATATTTTTCAATTTCTTCTATGTGATTTTTTAATAAATCACATCTCATGGTAATATCTTCAGCTAATTTTTTACCTTCTTCACTTCTCATTTCTTTTAATTTGATTAATGCATCTTCAACTGCTTGATTCAACATTGACCATAATAAATCTTCATCTTCTTCTTTTTCTTCTATTTTCACAATATCAGGAAACTTTGCAACATTCATAACACTAATATCATCTATAATGTCAAATTTATTTTTTATTTCTTTTAGTATATCTATATATTGAGATGCTAATCCCTCATCAAAGTTTAAGTTTACATCTTCTTTACCTAATAAGTCAAATTTTATGTATAAATCTACTCTTCCTCTTTTTACATAATTTTTTACTAAATTTCTAACCTTATCCTCTAAAAATGAAATTTTTCTTGGAAAACGTATGTTTATATCTGAATACTTATGATTTATTGTTTTACACTCTACTAAAAAGTAATAATTATCATCTTTGTATTCTCCTCTTCCAAAACCAGTCATACTTATAGCCATTAATTAAACCTCCAAAACACCTTCACATATTTTTACTGCTGGACCTGTCATATAATAGAAATCTCCTATATCTATTTTAACTGTTCCACCTTGAGAAGTTACATTTACACTACTTTCTACCATGTTAAGCAAATTACATATTATTGCTGATGCAGTCATACCAGTACCACAACCTAAAGTATATCCGCAACCTCTTTCCCATGTGTAAACATGTATATTATACTTATCTTCTACCTTTACAAAATTTACATTCGTTTTTTTAGGAAATATTTTATTATTTTCAATCTCTTTTCCATACTTACAAACATCATCTACATCTAACTCATCTACTATAACTACTGTATGAGGAACTCCCATCAACATAGAAGTAACCTTAAATTCCCTATCTAAAACTTTTATACTTTCTTGCACAAAACGTTCTTTATCTGTAGATACAGGGACATCTTTAGCTATAAAACTTCCTTCTCCCATATTGACTCTTATGGAGTTTATTTCTCCATTAATAAGATTTATTTTTATATCTTTTACACCATCTAATGTATCTACTGTAAAATTTTCTTTTTTAACTATACCATTATCATAAACAAATTTACAAAAACATCTAAGACCATTTCCACACATTGCTGCTCTTGAGCCATCAGAATTGTAATATACCATTTCTACATCTGCAACTTTTGAATCTTTCACAACTAACAAGCCATCCGCCCCTACAGAAAATCTTCTATGACATACTTTTTTTGCTAAAATAGTATAATTTGATGGATTTATATGGTCGAATCTTCCATCTATTGCAATAAAATCATTCCCTATTCCATGTAGTTTCCAAAATTTCATAAGTATCGCTCCTTCGTAAATTAACGCTTAAACTATTATAACATAAAAAAATTCCCATAAACTTATAATTTATGGGAAAAGTTTTGTAATGACAACTATAATTTGAGGATGTGAGGGAGAGTTGCCATTACAATTAGGGTAATTATATTATGTTTTAAGCTAGTTCTTTCTATGTTTATATCATAATATTTCCATATGAATTTTATGTATAGTTCGTTTAAACTGTATATGAATTTTTAAAATAAAATACTCAACATGCTAGATTTAATTCTTCTTTAATACATACATATTAACATACAGCTATTAACTCTTTAAGTGTTTTTAAAACATAATCTAAATCTTCTCTAGTAATATCTACATGAGTTACAAATCTGTACTCCCCATTTTCCATTTTATTAATTTTTATATTTCTTTCAAAAAACTCTTTTATCAAAACATCTTCTTTTATGACATCTTCATTCATTTTAAAGAAGACCATACTTAAGTCTGGGTTAGTGTTATTTACTTCAATACCTTCAATTTTATCTAACTCACAAGCTAAATATTTTGCATTTTCATGGTCTTCATTTAATCTTAGTGTCATTTTTTCAATAGCGATTATACCAGCAGCTGCAACTATACCAACTTGTCTCATTCCCCCACCCATAACTTTTTGCTTTCTTCTAGCTTTTGCTATAAATTCTTTACTTCCAGCAAGTATAGACCCCATTGGTGCAGCTAAACCTTTTGATACACAGAACATAACACTATCACAACACTTTGCTATTTCTTTAGCTTCTACACCTAAAGTTAATGCTGCATTGAATAATCTTGCTCCATCCAGATGTACTGGTAAGTTATGCTTCTCAGCTATTTTTTTAATTTCTCTTAAATTATCAAGACTCACAACAGTTCCACCTGAATATGCATTTTCTACACATATAAGACCTGTCTGTGGTTCATGTATGTCATCTCTTCTAATTGCCTTTTCAACAAGTTCAGGATTAAGTGCTCCATTTTCATCTTCATCTATAGTTCTAAGTTGAACTCCAGCTATTACAGCAGGTGCTCCAACCTCATGAGTTACAATGTGATAACCTTTACCAATAATGATTTCTTGACCTCTTAGACAGTGAGTAAATAAAGCTAACTGATTTCCAAAAGTCCCACTTGGAAGAAAAATTGCATCTTCTTTTCCAACTTTAGCTGCTGCTAATTCTTCAAGTTTATTTACAGTAGGGTCATCTCTAAAGATTGAATCTCCAACAGGAGCCTTTGCCATAGCTTCTCTCATTTCATCAGTAGGCATAGTAACAGTATCACTTCTTAAATCAATAAATTTCATTTTTTCAACCTTCTTTCATATTTATAGACTATACACTTTTAAAATTTATTTATTTTTGTAGAGTTTATATTTTTATTAAGTTACTCTTTACATAATAATTATACTATATTTGTTTTATATTTAAGCAAATTTAAATTATTAAGTTTTAAAATATACTGACTAGCCTTCTGTGAGTATATCATGTAAGTATAATATATTAATCCATGTTGTTTAAATTCCCCCTAGTCATAGAGCATATATTATGTGTATAATTAATTTACTGACTTATTTTAGTCAAAGAAAGGGGTGCTATATATGGCATTAGATGGATTAGTTATACATTCAATAGTAGATGAATTATCATCAAAGCTTACAGGTGGAAAAATAGATAAGATTCATCAACCTGAAGATGATGAGGTAATTTTTAATATAAGAAATAATAAAGAAAATTTTAGATTGGTTTTAAGTGCAAGTGCTTCAAATCCTAGGGTTTATCTAACAAGTAATTATAAAAAAGAAAACCCCCTAAAAGCACCTATGTTTTGTATGTTACTTAGAAAGTATATACAAGGAGGAAATATTATAGAAATCTCTCAAATTGGTTTTGAAAGAATAATAAAAATCAGCATTGAGTCTTTAGATGAATTAAAAGAAAAGACAATTAAGAATATTATGATTGAAATTATGGGAAGACACAGCAATATAATAGTAACTCATGGTGAAGACAATAAAATTATAGATTCTATAAAAAGAGTGCCTTTTAGTATAAGTAGAGTTCGTCAAGTTTTACCTGGACATATCTACTCATTACCACCAAAGCAAGATAAACTTAATCCTCTTGATGATATATCTAAGGATTTATTTATTACAAGGCTTAACGAATTTGAAGGTTCTGTTTTTAAGTCTATATATTCTAAATTTCTAGGCATAAGTCCTACCATTGCTAAAGAAATTTGCTACAGGGCAGATATAAATCAAAACACTAGTATAAAAGATATATCTAGTCATCAATTTAATTCTTTATACAAAGAATTTTGCAATTTATTTAGTGATATAAACTCTAATAAATTTTCACCTTGTATTGTTATAGATAAAAAATTAGATAAAGTAGTTGATTTCAGTTGTGTCACTCTTACACTATTCAATAATTTATCATACATTAATAAGGAAAGTATGTCTAATATACTGGAAGATTTCTACAGAACTAAAGATATTAAAGATAGAATTAATCAACGCTCCTCTGATTTAAAGAAAAGTATATCTGTTAAACTTGATAGACTTTATAACAAACTTAGAAAGCAAGAAGAAGAATTGTTAGAATCTGAAAATGCAGATATTTATAAAGTAAAAGGCGAACTAATTACATCTTATATATATATGGTAGAGAAAGGTATGGAAAGCATTAAAGTTGCCAATTTCTATGATGAAAATTGTAAAGATATAACAATAGAATTAAATAAAAACTTGACACCATCTGAAAATGCTCAGAAATATTTTAAAAAGTACAACAAAATGAAACATGCTAAAATTGAAATATCTCATCAAATTTCATTAAATAAAGAAGAAATAGATTACTTGGAAAATATAATTTTAAGTATTGAAAATTGTGAAAATTTGGCTGAATTACAAGACATAAAAGAGGAACTTGCTAAGGTTGGATATATCAAGACTCAAAAGAAAAACAGCAAAAAGGATACTATCCCTTCTACAAAACCTCATGAATTTATATCTTCTGATGGGTTTAAAATATTAGTTGGTAAAAATAATAAGCAGAACGACTATCTTACACTAAGACTTGCTGATAACGACGATTTGTGGATGCATACAAAGAATATTCCTGGTTCTCATGTAATAATAAAGTGTGCTGGTAAGGAAGTACCTGATAATACTATATTTGAAGGAGCCATGCTGGCAGCATTTTTTAGTAAGTCAAAGCTTTCTTCTCAGGTGCCTGTAGACTATACTAAGAGAAAAAACGTAAAAAAACCTAGTGGTTCTAAGCCAGGTATGGTTATTTATGAGACTAACAGTACTATTTATGTTACTCCTGAAGAAGAAACAGTAGCTAAACTTAAAGTTAAATCTGAATAATCTCTGCACTAAATACAAAAATTAATACTAGATAAACATATATTACCATACTAAATGAAAAAAGTGGTATTCTTATAAAATACAATAAGAATACCATTTTCTATTTAACTCACTTTTAATTTTCTAATAAACTATTTTTATGTTTTGATAACTGCATTTATATTCATAACGAGTATCTTTAATCTTCTAGACAAATATAATTAGAAAATTAATATTAAAAGCTATTTTTTAATCTGCTAATTTGTTTTAGTAACTCATTGTATTCTGATTCATAATGTTCTTTTTTTAGATTATCCTTTTCTATAGACAACATAGATATAACATTTGTAAGTCTATTTTCTAATACTAAAAGATTTTCTTTTTTAGCTTGACTTTCTCTACTATGAGTTTTTTTATTTCTGTTAATTATATAGTCATCATAATTACAATCAAACTCCCTTATTTTATAATCTTTTATGTCTATAATATAGTTACAAATATGTGATACAAATACTCTATCATGAGATACTATAAGCATAGTTTTATCAGTGTTTATCATTGCCTTTTCTAGTGCCTCCATAGATTTTATATCCAAATAATTTGTTGGCTCATCAAATACTAAAAAATTATTATCTTCCAATATTATTTTACATAGTGCTATTTTTACCTTTTCTCCTCCACTGAGTACTTTTACATTTTTGTAGACATCATCACCTTTAAATCCAAATAGGTTTAAGTTTATCCTTATAAAATATTCATCAAATGAACTATTTACTTTAGTATTATATAGAACACTCTTTTCCTCATCTAATAAACTTTGATGTTGGTCAAAATACCCTACTTTCACCTTGTTATTTATTTTTATATGGTCATTTTTATTGGTCAATATTTCTTTTATCAAAGTACTTTTTCCACACCCATTATCACCTAATAATGCTATCTTTTTGCCTCTTTTTATTTTAAAAGAAACATTATCTAACAGGAGTTTATTCCCTAGCTTTAGAGTCATATCCTTTATCTCTATTAGATTTTTACTAATTATCTCCATACCCTCTTGAATCTTAATCTTCATTTCTGTAGAAGCTTTAGGTTTATTCTTTACCTCAAGTTTATCAATTCTACTTTTTATAGCCTTTACATTTGAGTCTAATTTTTTCTTATTAGTCTGCCCACCCATTTTGTGTAACCTAGCTTCTGAATTACCCATTCGTTTTGGAGTTTTTCTTACACCATCACTTAAAGCTTTTTTATACAAAAGAGCTTTTTCAAGCCTTTTTTTCTCTTTAATATATTCCTGATATTCAAAATCAGCTCTTTTTATTTCTTCATCTTTTTGCATTAAATAATCAGTGTAATTACCTTTGTAAGCTTTTAATTTTCCATCCTCTAGCTCTAATATAGTTGTACATAACTCGTCTAGAAAATGTCTATCATGAGATATTAATAATAAGGCTCCCTTATGCCTTTTAAACATGTCTTCTAAAATCCCAATACTTTTTTTATCTAAATTTGAAGTTGGCTCATCAGCTATTATTATATTTTTCTTATCACTCAGTGCATCTGCTATCTTTAGCTTAACTTTTTCTCCTCCTGATAAATACTCTTCAAATCTATCTGGAGCATTTAAAAGACTCTTTTCTTTACTATTACTACATGTTTCAATATTATTTTCACTTTGACTTATATAAGAATAGCTATCTGTAAGATAAACATATCCTTCATCAATTTCTATTTCACCTAATATTGCCTTTAATAATGTAGTTTTTCCTTGACCATTTGAACCAACTAGACCTATTTTGTCATTTTCTGACACTTCAAACTTATCTATATCTAAAATTAATTTATCAGCATAATATTTCTTTAAACTCTCTACTTTTACTAACAGCATAAAAAAATCCCTCCTTAATACACTTAAATATAAGGAGAGATTTATATAAATAGGCATAACAAATAAACGTATAGACTATAATCTACTCTCCTTAATTTAAGCATCGCAAATAAAGCCACCAAAATAGGCTTTTCAAAAATTACAATACTTTAAATTATAAAAAATAGATTATATTCTCATTGTCCCAGTTACCTTGCCCTTTCTTTCATTTATTTTTAATCATTATATCAACATTAATTACAAATGTCTATAGAAAATTAATTATTTAAAATTATACAAGATAGCATTTATTATTCTTCAACTTTAAAATCTTGATTATTTAAAATTCTATTTAATACAATTCCAACAATTGCAGCTAAACTAAGACCTGTTATCTTTACTGTACTTGTTATAGGAATTCCAATAGAAATACCTTTATTAGACATATACGTTGTTCCTAGACCTATTAGCAATATAACTGCTATTATTAATATATTTATCTTACTTTCTACACAAGAACTATCTCTTATAGTCTTTAATCCTACATAAGTTATCATTGAAAATAACATTATACTAATTCCACCCATAACTGAACCTGGTATACTTTGAAGGAATCCCCCAAACTTACCTACACATGCAAGTAATATAGCAAACACTGCTGTACGTCTAAGTATTGAAGGGTCATAGTTTTTAGTTATAGCAAGTACTGCTGTATTTTCTCCATAAGTTGTATTAGCTGGTCCACCTAAGCAACCTGCAACTATAGTTGCAAATCCATCTCCAAGTAAGGTTCTATTTAACCCTGGATTTTCTATAAAGTTTTTACCTACTACAGCACCATTAGTAGTCATATCTCCTATATGTTCCATAAATACAGCTAACACAACTGGAGATATAATCACAATTGCTCCTAAACTAAATTTAGGAACTGTAAAGTTAGGTATTGCAAATAAACTTGCTTCTGTAATTGTAGTTATATCTACTAATCCTAATATCAAACAGATTATATACCCAGAAAAAACAGCTATTAATATTCCTAATTGTTTTATAAATCCTCTACCAAATTTATTAGTTAAAATTGCTATTGCTAAAGTTATAAATGCTATTACAAAATTTGCTGAAGCCATACTAAAAGCTGTTGGTAATAAATTCAAACCTATAACTACTATCATAGCTCCTGTAACTTGTGCTGGAAAATACAGTTTAATTTTATTTACTCCAACTACTTTTACTATAATCGACATTATAATATAAATTAATCCTGCTACTATTATACCACCTTGAGCATATGCTAAATCTCCTCCATACGCCTCTTTAGCTGCTAGTATAACTGGTATAAATGCGAAACTTGAACCTAAAAAGGCAGGTACTTTTCCTTCTGTACAAAAATGAAATATCAATGTACCAACACCAGCACAGAAAATTGCAACTGACGGATTAAAGCCTGTCAAAATGGGAACTAATACTGTCGCTCCGAACATGGCTAATAGATGTTGTAAAGACATTATCGTTTTTTTCATAAAAACCTCCAAAATTATTATATATAAATAAATCCTCTATTTAATTAATATCTTTTAATTAATTATCATCCCCTAGATTCTACTTTTTAAACTCATTATAAATTTCATTGTTTTTTTACATTTTACGACATTAAAAATTCAAATAAAGGAGAATAAAGACTATACTAAAATACACATCCATAAAATTATAATATTTATTTTGTGCAATCTATGTAAGCTTTATCCTCCCCCTGACTATTCAATGCTAAGCTTTTATATAATATTTAAAAATAATTATTCTTTGATTGTAACTGAATCTTCTCCATCAATTTCTAATAAACTAACAGATATAATTTCATGTCTAGAAGTAGGTACATTTTTTCCTACATAATCTGCTCTTATAGGTAGCTCTCTATGCCCTCTATCCACTAATACTGCTAATTGTATTGATTTAGGTCTTCCTATATCAATAATAGCATCAAGTGCTGCTCTTACAGTTCTTCCTGTATATAACACATCATCAACTAAAACTACTGTTTTATCATCTACATTAAAGTCTAAATATGTTCCCTTGACTACTGGTTCAACATTAATTTTTTCTAAGTCATCTCTATAAAGTGTTATATCAATATCTCCAGTGTCTACTTTTGTTCCTTCTATTTGTTCTATTCTTTTAGAAATTCTATTTGCAATTGGTACACCTCTAGTCTTTATTCCAACTAATACTAGGTCTTCTACGCCTTTATTTCTTTCAATTATCTCATGACTTATCCTAGTAATTGCTCTTGCTATCGCCTTTTCATCCATTAATTGAGCTTTTTCTACCATATCATAACTATTGCCAAAAAAATATACTATATTTTATTTTGACAAATCTACTCCTCTCTTTTAAATTTTTATAACTTCACTTTTATTAAAATTTTCAATTTAAACAACAAAAAACTCCTCATCACAAGACAAGAAGCTTTTATATAAAAAATATATAGTCTAATTCAGCAATTGTCTTACGATATCTCTGTATCGTTTAAAGATAATTTTTATACTCCATTAACTCAAATTATATATTTATATTTCAAATTTTTCAAGCTTTTTTAATCAAAATACTTTAATATAAAACATTTTAGTTAAATTCCACTAAATTTATCACTTATATAAAACTAAACAAAGGTTTATAATATTATGCAAATTTTTATTTAATTTTTCTAATAACTTCCTTAAAATACTCTGGTAACTCTGAATCAAATTCAATATATTCCTTAGTAGTAGGATGTATAAATCCCAATTTCTTAGCATGCAAGGTTTGTCCCTTTAATTTAAACTTATTTTCTTTAGGTCCATATACAATATCACCTAAAAGCGGGTGATTTATGGACAAAGCATGAACTCTTATTTGATGAGTTCTACCAGTTTCAAGCCTAGCTTTCATATGAGTGAATTTATCAAATCTTTCTACCACTTCAAAATGAGTGATTGCATTTTTCCCGTCTTTGACTACAGCCATTTTTAACCTATCCTTAGGATTTCTTCCTATAGGTTTGTCCACAGTTATTTTATCTTCTTTAACCACACCATAGCATATAAATTCATATTCCCTAGTTATAGTATGTTCTTTTAATTGTTCTGCTAGAAAATTATGTGCATAATTATTCTTAGCTATCATAAGAAGACCAGAAGTATCTTTGTCTATTCTATGAACTATACCAGGTCTAATAACTCCATTTATTGATGATAATTTATCTTTACAATGATATAAAATTCCATTTACCAATGTATTTTCATAATTTCCAGGAGCAGGATGAACAACCATATCCTGAGGTTTATTTATTATTAAGACATCATTATCTTCATATACGATATTTATAGGTATATCTTGAGCTACAACCTCCAAAACTTTAGGCTCTGGTATCTCTATAATAATTTTGTCCTCTTCTTTAACTAAATATTTTGCTTTTTCTACTTTATTATTAACTTTTACTTTACCATCTTTTATAATTTTTTGTATATAGCTTCTTGACATATCACCTAATTGTTCTGCTAGATAAACATCAAGTCTAACATCTTCTTCCTCTTCAAGCACCAAAAAATCTCTTATCTCATCCATCAAATCACCTACTTTTACTTTCAAAAAATAAAACATATATACATAAAAATACAGTTCCTAAAACTACAAATACATCAGCTACATTAAATACATACTCCCATATAATTCTAAAATCAAAATAATCTACTACAAATCCTAATCTAACCCTGTCAATTAGATTTCCTAATGCACCAGAAATGATTAATATAATTCCCAACTTCCCAGATGTATGTACTTTTCTTGTATTGAGATAGTATAGTCCAAATACGGTTGCAAGTAATGCAACTATTATAAATATCCATTGATTATTTTGTAATAGTCCAAATGCTGCCCCTCTATTTTCAACATAAGTTAGATGAAATACATTCTTTATTATTGGTATTGTTGATACATTCACCAAATTATTTAACACCCATATCTTAGACAGTTGATCTAATCCTATAAGCAGAATTATTATTAACACATATAACAATGATTTTTCCCCCTATAAATTATTTAAAAATCAATTTTGCTCAAAATTCACTATTACCATTATACAAAAAAAATACTATAAAGAGCAACTTTATTAAAACTGTTAGTTACTGTATTTTTTAATAAAACTGGCACAAAATCTAAAATAATATTACCCTTTCTATATTATAAATTATTACACATTTAAAATCATATTATTATGTATAAAAAATTTAAAAGTACTATACCACTCAATACTTTTTGTATATTTTATAGCTTAAAGATTAATGATGCTTGTATTTTAAATTTACAAACATCATTAATCTTTAAACAAATATTTTTTATTTTTGTACTTGCTTATTTTTATCTAAATGTTGTATAAGTTCAGATACTGTTACGAATTTATATCCTCTCTCTTTTAATTTAGGAACTACTACTTCTAAAGCTTGTATGGTTTGTGACTTGTTGTTTCTTTTATTATTATAATCATGTAAAAGTATTATATTTCCATTTTGTACTTTTGTGAGAATAGTATTTATAATTGTATCCACTCCAGGATTGGACCAATCTCTAGGGTCTAAGTTTGACCAAAGAATTATATTCATACCTTTAGAAACTATAATATCACATACACTTTTACTCATGGCTCTATATGGAGGTCTAAATATTTTGGGTTCTACCCCTATTATATTTTTTACAATATTTTGTGTATCTGTTATTTCTTTTTCTACCTTACCATAACTATTTTTTGCAACATTTATATGTGTAAATGTATGATTCCCTATCTCATGACCTTCATCATACTGTCTTTTTAATAAGTCTTTGTTACAATCTACTTTTTCTCCAACTACAAAAAAAGTTGCTTTTACATCATTTTTCTTTAATATATCAAGTACTTGTGGTGTAAAATCCTCATCTGGACCATCATCGAAAGTCAATGCTAGAATCTTTTCATCCTCATTTCCTTTCTTGATTATTACATCTTCATAATCGTCTTTTATATTGTCATTTAAACTATAGGTTTCTTTTGAACTACTTTGATTATGTGTATTATGGTTATATGTATATACACCTACTATGGATAATAAACATATACATATACCCCATATTGCTTTCTTCATGTCATTACCTCTTTTCTAATTCATTCTAACAATATATGATGTCAGGCTTCTAATCTCTCAATGTTCCATTCTTATTTAAATCAGTTAAATTTGTTAGGTCTTCTGAGTAAAAGTTAGAATCTTCTACATCAGGATTTTGCATTGCATCACCTAATAAATCATTTTCTTTTTTTGCACAATTGTTACATAAATTTGTATCAGGTAATATATCTAATCTTTCTAAATCTATTTGATTGTGACATAAATCACAAAAACCATATGTTCCATTTTCTATTTTAGATAATGCTGAATCTATTTGATATAGTCTTCCTTCTTCATGATTTATTAAACTATTTTGCATATTTTGCATATATAAATCTGTTCCCATATCTCCGATATGATTATCATAACTAGATAATTCTCCTGATGAATATTTTTCACTAGTATGTTTAGTAGTGTCTCCAAACAAGGTATTATCTTTCATATCTACTACTAAATTAGTTAACTTTTCTCTTTCTTTTAATAATTTATCTTTGTATTTTTTAGTATCCATTTTCAACACCTCTAATTTTAATATTTATATCATAAAAATAGTATGTGGAAAACTAAATTAAAAATACAATAAAAAACAAGATTTGATTTTTTCAAAAAAAAATTGTAGGTAAACTTAAAATTCACCTACAAATTCTTTAAATATATTTTTAATATAATGTTTTTAGTTTTTGATAATAATTACATTAACTTGCTAATTTATGAGCATTTTGCTCTTTTATATCCTTAGCTTTTTTAAAAAATAAAAGTCCAAGGATTATTGCAACTACAATACCTATTCCATTAGATATATTAACTGGAAGTCTAAATCCTTCTTTTGCCTGCATTATATAACTAAATGTTACTACAGTCATAAAAAGTGCTGGCAATGTAGTTATGTAATGATTTTTATTTGCTTTAACCAAATACGCAGAACCAGTCCACAACATTATCATAGCAAGTGTTTGATTTGCCCAAGAGAAATATCTCCAAATTATATTAAAATCTATAAATGTAAGGGCAACCCCCACAGCAAATAATGGCAAAGCTATTAAAAATCTATTTTTAACTGCATCTTGATTATAATTCATTGCATCAGCTATTGTTAATCTAGCACTTCTAAATGCTGTATCCCCTGAAGTTATAGGACATGCTACAACACCAAGTATGGCCAAAGCTCCTCCAATAGGTCCCATTAATCCAACAGATACTGTATTTACAACAGTTGCTGCTCCACCATCATTAAATATTACATTAAGCTGAGGTATACCATGGAAATATGACATAGCTGCAGCTGCCCAAACTAAAGCTATTATTCCTTCTGCAACCATTGAACCATAAAATACTGGTCTTGCTTCACTCTCTTTTTCAACACATCTTGCCATAAGTGGTGATTGTGTTGCATGGAAACCTGATATTGCTCCACATGCTATTGTTATAAATAAATATGGAAACAAAGGTGTTCCATTTGGATTCATATTTTGTAAATTTATATTTGGTATATTATATCCCTTTATTATTAATCCTCCAGCTACACCAACTGCCATAATTAATAAAGCAGCTCCAAATAAAGGATATATTTTACCAATTAACTTATCTATTGGTAAAACAGTAGCCATTATATAATAAAGAATTATTACTCCAACCCATATTTGTGTGTTTACTCCTGTCAATGTTTTTAGTAATCCTGCTGGACCTGTTACAAATACAACTCCAACTAATACCAAAAGAATAACACTAAATATTCTCATTGCTATTTTTGCACCATTTCCTAGATAAAGACCTACCAACTCTGATGCAGATGTACCTTTGTTCTTCATTGATAAATATCCTGAAGTAAAATCATGTACTCCACCTGCAAATATTGTTCCAAATACAATCCATAAAAATGCTGACGGTCCAAATAATGCACCTTGTATAGCTCCAAATATAGGACCTAATCCTGCGATATTTAAAAATTGAATTAAAAAGATTCTTTTCCATTTCATTGGAACATAGTCCACTCCATCTCTACAAGCTATAGCTGGAGTTTGATTTTCATCATTGATTCCAAAAACCTTTTCTACAAAAGTGCCATAGATAAAATAACCTACTATAAGTACTACTATTGAACCTAAAAAACTTACCATAAATTCATCCCCTTAGTTTTTTGTATAATTGCTTTATAAATTTTTATAAGTTTGAGAAAACTATTTCCAGTTCAAATGGTAATACTTTTTTGTACTAATATAAATGTTAATTACATCAAGTGCATGTTTAAGTACATGAAATGATTTTATATATGCATTAATAACCTGAATTCTTTTATTTTACTTCTACTTACAGTTACTTCATAATTACTGTTTTTTAACTTCAATATGTATGTATTATTAAACCATGGTATAATTTCTTTTACTTTGCTTAAATTCACGATATAAGACCTATGTGTTCTAAAAAATGTTTTATCATTTATAAGATTTTCCACTTCTGATATACCTTCTTTTAATATAAACTTTTCTTTTTCAGTATATATAAATGTCTGTCTTTCATTAGCTTCACAATAATATATATCATCAATATCTATTACAACCAACTTATCACCTTTCCAAAGGCTAATTTTATGTGTTATTTCTTCTATATTCTGATTTATTACATCTTTTTTATCCTTATGTAAATTACTATTGTCATTATATAGCTCAATATCACTCGTTTCACTATTTTCTAATTTATTCAACATAGAAATAATTCTCTCTTCAGAATAAGGCTTCAGTATATAATCAAATACACCCAAAGAAAAAGCATCTACTGCATAATTTTCATACGCTGTTATAAAAACAATTTTTGGTTTTGATTTAAACTGATTTAATGTTTTTGCAAGTAACATTCCATCAAGATGAGGTATACTTATATCTAAAAAAATTACATCTATTTTATTTTCCTGAATAAAATCTAACACCTCTATACCATTAGTAAATTCACTTACTACCTCAATGTTACTTTTATTTTCAATAAAATATCTCAATTCCTTTCTTGCTGGAAACTCATCTTCCACTATTATAGCTCTCATCATTCTACTCCTTTACATAAAATACTATCAAAGTTCCATTGTCCATTCTTCTCATATTTAATCCACTTCCGTACATCAACTTGAGTCTTAAATGTACATTATAAAGTCCAATCTTATTTTCTGGCATATTATCTTGATATACATTATTTATAATCTCATCACTTATACCTACACCATTATCCTCAATTGATATTCTTACAGTATTTTCTAATGAATATGGCAACTTTTTTATAGATATTTTCACTATACCAGCTCTACCACTTTCTAAAATCCCATGTATTATTGCATTTTCCACTAATGGCTGTATAATCAAGCTTGGAATCTTTATATTCACATCGTCTATATCATAAGACACAGTTAGTAAGTCTCCAAATCTAGCCTTTTCTATCTCTACAAAAGATTTAACTTGCTCAATCTCTTTATTTATATCTATCAAATTATCACTATATTCGAGATTATACCTTAAATAAGTTGACAAATTTATTATTAGTTCTCTGGCTTTATCTGGACTAAACCTTATAAATGAAGCTATTGTGTTTAAGGAATTAAACATAAAATGCGGATTAATCTGTCTTTGAAGTGCTTTTATTTCTGCTTTATTTCTTGCTTCTATATCCTTTTTATCT
Source organism: Clostridioides sp. ZZV14-6345 (assembly GCF_020657775.1). Taxonomy (NCBI): domain Bacteria; kingdom Bacillati; phylum Bacillota; class Clostridia; order Peptostreptococcales; family Peptostreptococcaceae; genus Clostridioides; species Clostridioides sp. ZZV14-6345. The sequence continues at coordinate 28,681 of NZ_JAGWCX010000007.1, forward strand.
TTTTCAATCCCTTCAACTATGGATATAACAAATCCTATTCCAATCTGTCCAACTATTAAAGGTAAATATATTCCACCAATTATTTGAAGTGCTAAAGAATGTGGATGTGATATTAAATATATAAGTAGTATAGTAAAACTTTCAGAAACCATGCCTACCAATATACCACATATTACCCTGTGTTGCTTTGGTATCCTTTTATATAAAAATCCTGATAATACACCTGCTAGTATACTTGATAAAAGACATGGAACAGATGTTATACCTCCAATATCCATAAAGTATCTATGAATCCCCGAAAGAACGCCTGCTGTGATACCTACCATTGGTCCAAATAAAACGCCTCCTGATACTATAGATATTATCCTAGTATTTACTATTGACCCCATATAATTTATACCATTATAAGTACCAAATATGGCTAAAAAAGTAAAAACTAATGCTATACATACCAAATCATTAAAACTATATTTTTCTTTTTGAAATATTTGCTTAAATGTTTTTAGCTTTGTTATCAGAAGAAACATCACCACAATAAGGCTTGTCTTTTCTATTAATGCTATTAAAATTGATGTTTTCATATTTTCCCTCTTAAAAATAAATCTTTACACACTTTAAACTTATTATTTTTTATTATAAATTAAATTCATAAAAATAAATACCATAATTATTGTATCATATCACCTATATAAACATAAATTCATTTAATTATATAAATTTAAAAAATGTTTTTTTGATATATTATTGACAATTTTCATTATAAGAGTTAAAATTAACTCATAAATTACATATTGGGTATAAAATATGATGTATGTTCGAAGTTAGTTCAGAAGGCTATGGTTTTCTGATTTTTTTATGCTCAGTAGTGATATGCAAAAAAGACAAAGTTAACATCAGTTAACTTTTACCTTTATTCTACTTTCCCCAAAGTAAGAATGATCTAACCCCTTTGAGATGAGCAAAAGCTCATCTTTTTTTATTACAAAAAGATGCTGTCTCAAAAGATAAACCTCTTTTTCATTGTCGAAATGATGAAAATATATTTGATTTCATACAAAAAGAGTGCCTCATGAACAAAAGTTCACTTTGAAACACTCTATTTCCTATCATATACTTTTTTAGTAACTTTAAAATTTATTTACCAAATAAAGATAAATAATGCAATTAATATCTTCTCTCTATAAATCCAACTTTTTTATAAACTTTTCTAAGAGTTTTTCTAGCTTGTTTTTCAGCTTTTTCTGCTCCCATACTATATATTTTTTCTAAATAATCTTTGTTATTAAGAAGGTCAACATATTTTTCTCTTATAGGTCTTAGAGCTTCTGATACTACTTCAGCTACATCTTCTTTAAATACTCCATAACCCTTACCTTCATACATATTTACAATCTCTTCTACACTCTTTTTACTTAAATTAGAGTATATATCAAGTAAATTTTTAATACCAGGTTGCTCATCAGAGTATTTTACAACACCTAAAGAATCAGTAACACTTCTTTTTATCTTTCTCTTTATAGAATCTGAATCATCTGCCAATAATATAAATGCATTTTCATTTGAATCAGACTTACTCATTTTCTTAGTTGGCTCTTGCAAACTCATCACTCTTGCTCCACCTTTTGGGTAGTATCCTTCTGGAATTACAAAAGTAGGTGAAAATCTATTATTGAATCTATTTGCTAAATCACGAGCTAATTCTAAATGTTGCTTTTGGTCATCCCCAACTGGAACTAAATCAGTTTGATACAACAATATGTCAGCAGCCATAAGAACTGGATAAGTAAATAAACCTGCATTTAGATTTGCTTCACTCTTTTGTGATTTATCCTTAAATTGAGTCATTCTACTTAATTCACCCATATAAGTCATAGTATTTAATACCCACATAAGTTCAACATGCTCTTTGACATGTGATTGTATAAATATAGTATTTTTTTCTGGGTCTAATCCACAAGCTATATATTGAGCAAGTAATTCTATAGCATTAGCTCTCAAAACTTTAGGGTCCTGAGGTACTGTTATTGCATGTAAATCAACTATACTATAATAGCAATCATAATTATCTTGAAGTTCAGTCCAGTTTTTTATAGCTCCTAAATAATTTCCTAAGGTCATTTTGCCTGATGGTTGTGCACCACTAAATATAACTTTTTTTTCACCCATTTTCTTTGTACCCTCCTTATATATTTATATTGATTTTAACATATTTAAAACTATATCTTTAGAATTATTGGCAGCATCATGTACAAATACATCATACGTAACATCAGCACTTCCATCTGCCTTATCGGACATTGCTCTTATTATTACGAATGGAGTATTATTTAAATAACATACATGCGCTATAGCTCCACCTTCCATTTCTCCACAATATCCACCAAAATCATTTACTAATTCTTCCTTTAATTCTTTAGAATTTATAAATTTGTCTCCTGTAACTACTCTTCCTTTCAATACTTTATGAGTTTTTACCTCTTCCACAGAAGATTTATAAGCAGCATCTATAAGTCTTTCATCCGCTTTAAATACAGAAGTCTTCATTCTTGGTATAACTCCCTTAGGATCTCCAAATGCTGTAGTATCTACATCATACTGTATAGCATCAGTTGATATTACTATATCATTAACATCAAGTTTTTCATTTAAAGCTCCTGCAACGCCTGTATTAACAATAGCATCAACTTTAAATTCGCTTATTAGTATCTGTGCACAAAGAGCAGAATTAACCTTACCTATACCACACTTTACTAATACTACATTCTTACCTTCTAAAGTTCCCTTATAAAATTCTAAACTAGCTTTTTTTATAGTCTCTTTAATATCCATTAAATCAACTAAAATACTTACTTCTTCATCCATTGCACCTATAATTCCTATTACGTTCATTTTTCCTCCTAAATTTTCTATATTAAAAAATCCGTCCTAAATCAATAGGACGGATATATTTTCCGTGGTACCACCTAAATTTATATACATCCAAAATTGAATATATATATCTTAATATATGCTGTAACGTGCATACACGATATCAAATACTCTGTAATCTTAAATTACATTTCATTTTACTCCTCAAAGACCCATTCAATAAATACTTTTCATTAAGTTCTCAGCATCCTTAATTCTCTGTGTAAAAATATATTTATTTACTATTTCTTATCCCAGGATTTAATTTATTAATTTCTTTATTTTATAATATTCCTTACATTATAAATTGTCAACTATATATTATAATATCCAAAATAAATTTTTAAAATACATTTTATTTAGCTGTTTTCTTTTCATATCTATTCCATAACCATAGTCCAGATAATATAACTAGAAGACCTCCACCAATCATCTCTATCTCATATATAATATTTTCAGCAAATGTAGGCATAACTGGAGCTGCAGATAATAATATACCAACTACAGTTACAGTTAGAACCATTTTTGCTAAACCTATACAAGTACCTGTTGATTTTGCCATAGTATAAGGTCTAATTTCATCTGGTCTCTCTTTTCTTAGTTTAATATAAGAAGCATATAACAATACATATGGGAATAATGCAGTTAATGCTGTCATAGTTACAAGAACATTGTATATAGCATCAACAGAAGGCATTAATGTAGTAACCAATAATATTATAGTAACTATTATTGCTTGAAGTATAACTGCTTTAGAAGGTATCTTGTGTTCATTTACTTCTACCAAACTATCAGGAAATACTCCCTTTTTAACACTACCAAATAACATTTTTATTGGTGATGCTATGTAAAGAACTATTGCTCCTAATATTGAAAAAGCTATACCAAAAGCTATCAGTTGAACCAACCAAGAACCGATTCCTAAAGATTCACAAACAACTCCAAGTGCATCTAACACACCTTTAGAAGCAGTAATTTGATCTGGTGGTATTATCATTGTTATTGCAATTGAGCCTAATACGTACAACGAACCTACTATTCCAGCTGATATTAATATAGCTTTAGGGAAGTTCTTTTCAGGCTTATCTATTTCTGTTATAAAGTTAGCTGAAGTTTCTGCTCCTGCTAAACCAAACATTATAGCCGATATAGCAACAAATGCATCCATATTAAGTTTTGGAGTCATTGAAGCTATTGTGTATGTTGAAGCTATATCATGTTTTTTAAGTACAAATACTGCTACAAATGAAAATATTATAAGTATAGCACTTGGTATTGTTGAACCTAATGCACCTGTATTAGTAAATATCTTTGTAAAACTTATTCCTTTAGTTGCTATAAGAGATAATGCCCAGAATATTATTAAAGATAGTATAAGTACAAACATCTTATTATCTGCAAGTGCTGGATTTCCTATTGTATAAGAAACATTTACTGCTAAAAATGTCAAGAATGAAGAATACCAGAATATTTTAGCTGTCCAGTTTAGCCAAGAAACTAAAAATCCATATTTTTCTCCAAAGGCTTCCTTGACCCAATCATACAAACCTCCATCACCTTTTTGATATGTAGAAGCTAATTCAGCACAAATTAAAGCTCCTGGTACAAAATATATGAATGAGAATAATAACCACATAGGTATTGCACCTAATCCTAAACCAAAGCTTGATGCAGTAGACTTAGCTATCCATCTTATACCATATAAAGCTGATACATTCATAAATACCAAACTCCATAGGCCTATTTTTTTCTTTTCCATCCTAATTTAATTTCCCCTCTCTATTAATTATTTAAAATTTGATTTCAAAATTAATAAAATAGATTCATTATCATTAAAATAATAAATTCCAGAATATTCACACCATTAAAGGCATTTACTTATAAAATCTAAATACTTTGAAATCAAATTTTATTAAAAATGATAAACATTGAAAGTTTTACCACTTTAATTTTAATGATACTAAACTTTTAAAATTGTTTCAATATTATTTTAATATAAAATTTTATTTATTATTTTTCATTACTATATAAAAAGCTTAAATACACGACTTTATAAATTTTATTTACTATTTCTATAATATTTTCACAATAAAAAGTCTTTTATTTCTATTTTAATGTAAAAGTAATGATTAAATTTAATATAAAAACAATATACCAAAATTTTTTTATATTTCTAGAAGAAAAGTATACTATTTTTTGTTTAATAATGCTAAAATTGATTTGTATTGAATTTTGATTAGGAGGAAATTATTATGAAGGCTCAAAGATTAAATGCTGTACTTGAACAAATGAAAAAAGATGATATTTCTCAAATGTTAGTAAGTGACCCTACTTCGATATTTTATCTAACAGGAGTGCTAATCCATCCAGGTGAAAGACTATTATCATTATATCTAAATTTAAATGGAAATAACAAATTATTTATAAATGAATTATTCCCAGTTGCAGAAGATTTAGGTGTTGAAATGGTTTGGTTTAATGATACTCAAAATCCAGTAGAAATAATAACTGAACATATAGACAAAAATGCTACTATGGGTGTTGATAAAAACTGGCCAGCTAGATTTTTATTAAACTTAATAGAATTAGGTGGAGGAAGTAAATTTGTAAATTCATCTTATATAATAGATACTTTAAGAATGTGTAAAGATGAAGAAGAAAAAGAATTAATGAGAATAGCTTCAAGATTAAATGACAAGGCTATGGAACAACTTAAAGCTACTGTTTCTGGTGAACTTACAGAGAAACAACTTGTTGGTAAATTATCTAAAATATATGAAGACCTAGGTACTGATGGATTTTCATTTGACCCTATTATAGGATTTGGACCTAATGGAGCTAATCCACATGGTGAACCTGGAAATGCACTTGTAAAACCAGGAGATGCAATAATATTAGATATAGGTTGTATAAAAGACAATTATTGTGCTGATATGACAAGAACTGTATTCTATAAAGAAATACCTGAAAAAGGTAGAGAAATATTTGAAATAGTTCTTGAAGCTAATAAGAGAGCTGAGGCTATTGTAAAACCGGGTGTTAGATTCTGTGATATAGATGCTGCTGCTCGTGATTACATAACTGAAAAAGGATATGGACAATATTTCACTCATAGAACTGGTCACTCTATAGGACTTGAGGTTCATGATAAAGGAGATGTATCTTCTATAAATACAGATACTGTACAACCAGGAATGATATTCTCTATAGAGCCAGGTATATATTTACCAGGTGAGTTTGGAGTTAGAATAGAAGATTTGGTACTTGTTACTGAAGATGGTTGCGAGATATTAAACAAACATGATAAAGAAATATGTGTAGTTGGTTAATTATAAAATCAATTTGATAACATAAAAAAAGCCATATAAAAATACTTTAAGCATTTTTATATGGCTTTAATTTTTCAATCCATTATTTATTTCAATCCATTATTTATTTCAATCTATTATTTATATTGCAGTTATTAAAATTGCACCTTTTGAAGTATATGTACCCATAACTGAACCAACTTCACAGATTACAACATCTTTGTATTTTACATCCTTTTCCATAACTTCTCTTACTTTTTGAGCCTTTTCAGGACAGTTAGCATGTCCTATAAATAAAACCTTTTCTTCTTTATTTTTAATTTTTGACTCTACTAAAGTAATCAACTTTTTCAAGCTATTACCTTCACCTCTTGCCTTGTCTATTGGAGTTACAACACCATCTGCAACTTGTATTATCGCCTTAAAATTCAAGGTATTTATAATTTTTCCTGCTATTGGGTTTATTCTCCCCCCCTTAATAGCATTTTCTAAAGTTTCTAGAGTTCCAAAAAATGGAGGGTTATCTTTGTATCTATCTATTATTGAAACAATTTCTTCGATTTCTTTTCCTTCTTTTATTAATATTGCTGCTTTTAACACTAATTGTCCTATTCCAATTGACCCACTAAGCGAATCTATAACCTCAATTTTCTTGTTGTTTCCTTCTTTTTCAAACATATCCTTTGCCAAAAGTGCACTATTATAAGTGCCAGATAATCCTGAACTTATATTAATCACCAATATACTTTCTTCCTGACAATGATATGCTTCTAAAAATTTATCAGGTGAAGGACATGATGTCTTTGGTAGTACTTTGCTCTCACTCATTTTTCTATAGAAAGTTTCATTATCTATTTCCTTTCCAGATATATAACTTTCTTCTCCAAAAGATACATTTAAACCAACAACTTCTATGTTGTATTTTTCTATTATATCATTAGGTAAGTCACATGCACTGTCCACTATCAATTTTATTTTATCCATATTAACCTCACTATAAGATATTGTTTTATTTATTCAGTCGGTCGTACGACCGATTTAATTATTATTTTATATTTTGAATGAACAAAAGTCAATAGATATAGATTCTTGCTTTATTGACAATAAATATCCATAAGTTTATAATGTTATTAATTTGTTATAAATATACATAGAAAGGTAAGTTTTATGAAAACAAATAATATGAAACAGGCTATTTTATCATCTGCAACCAATTTAATAGCCAAAAATGGAGTTCAAAATACTAGCCTTGCTGATATTGCAAAAGATGTAAATATAAGTAAAGGTACTTTATATTATCACTACGCATCTAAAAATGATATTATATATGATATTGCGGATACTCATTTAGAAGTTATAACTAGCGCTATACTAAACTGTGTAAAAAATGTCAAATCAAAAAATTCTCAAATAGAAATGGTTAACTTAATCTTAGATAAAATATCTACTATAGAAAGTCGTGGTAGAGTACATATGTACCTTATTTGTGAGGCAATTACTTCAAATGACGATTTGAAAGAAAGAATGAGATTAAAATATATTGAATGGAGAACTACTCTTAAATCTGAAATTGTTGAATCACTAGAAAAATATAATAGTAGCGAAAATGAACAGGATGCTGAATCATTTTCTTTCTTACTTATGTCAATAGTTGATGGTTTAGTTGTCCAAAGCTTATTAAAAATAGAAAAAATACCTTATGAAAATATAGCTTCTTTTTTAGTTAGCCATTGGATTTAAATTTAATACTTAGATAATTAATAAAAGTGAACTATTTAAGTTATCTACTTTAACAGTTCACTTTCTTATTTATTATCAATAATTTTTACTTAAAATATTCAATTTTTATTTAAACCTTCATGGAATCACAAAATAAAAATCTTTTATGAATTTTAAATATTTTTATTTATGTTCATGTGTATGTCCATCTGAATGTTCATACCCATGTGTATGCTCGTGGCTATGCTCATGAGTTCCTGAAAAACCATCATCATGATTATGGTCGTGACCTACACCATTTACATGTTCATGCCCATGACTGTGAGAATGTTGATGTGAATGCTCGTGGTTATCCCCTCCACAGCATCTTTCTCCTCCAGTCCCACAGCATCCACTTGTATGTGGATTATGATGATTTCTTACTACAAATCTCTCTCTTAACATATTCTTATACCTCCTAGTATATTATTGAGTACTTCATGTACCCCATTAACTACAGTATACATCTAACTAGGTATAATCTCAATATATATGGCATTTTTTAGCATCTTATAATCTTAAAGAAATTTATCCTTAAAACCTCCACCTTTTACTTCTTCCACATTATTGACAGAAATAAAAGCTTCACTATCCATGTCGTAAATTAAATCTTTAAATTTACCTATTTCATTTGCAGATATTATGCAATAAATCATCTTTTTCTTGTTTTGTGTATATGCACCTTCTGCCTCCAAAAAAGTAACTCCTCTTCCCATCTTGCTCATTATTACTTTGGATATTTCATCATATTTATTTGATATTAAAAGTATAGATTTTTTTCTATCAAAGCAATCTTTTCCTATGTCCATTGTAAAAGAAATTATATACATAGTAATTAAAGTGTACATTACCAACTTAGCTCCAAATAAGAAGGCACCTGCACATACTACAAAGAAGTTAATAAATAAAAATGTATTTTTCATAGGTATATCGTATTTTCTTTTCATTATCGCTGCTACTATATCAAGTCCTCCAGCAGTAGCTCTTGCTTTAAAAGTCAATCCCATACCTATACCAGTTAATGCACCACCATAAATACACTGTAACATAGTATCATCTATTGGAAAATACTTAGCAATGTCTTGTGTTAACCCAAGTGCTACAGAAAATAGTAACATATTGACAAAACTTATTAACAAAAATTTATTATCAAAATACTTTCTAGCTATAATAAATATTGGTATATTCATCAAGAAACTTGATATTCCCTGATTTATACCAAATAATTTATATAATATAACACAAATTCCAGCTACTCCTCCACTTAATAACTTGGCTGGTGCTAGATATAAATTTATTCCTATGGTTGATAAAATCATACCCAATATAATAAGACCATATTGTAAAAATACGTTATTATCAACACTTAGCTTTTTGCTTTCACCATACATCAAAACGCACCCCTTTACATAATAAATAAACCACCCTGCATAACACACGATAAATTTATAAATAAATTTATCAAAAGTAGTTTACTAAAAATATTATTCATCCTCACTTAAACGTTTATTAATTAATATTCTATCATATGCTATGAATAATTTATATGATTTATACAGATTTATTTATTGTAAATTTTGGAATATTACAACATTTTATTGAATAGATAATTATACTGTACTAAAAAATCCCTATAGAAATTTATAAACTAATTTCTATAGGGATTTTGATTGACTAACTATTCTTTTTATTTTCTTGTAACTTTTATACCTGTCATATGGTCATTTAAATTTTGTTCTTCTAAAGACTTATCATCTACTCTATTTATTTCTAAAGCTAAAGTTTCAGACTTGATGTATTCATCAAAATGTTCAACAGCCTTAGCAATTTCATCATCACCACAGTATTCTATTACTATATTATCTAATACTTCAAAGTTATTAGATTTTCTTAATTGCTGTACTTTAGATATAAATTCTCTAGCATAACCTTCATCAACCAACTCTTCAGTTAGCTTAGTATCTAGTATAACAAAAAGATTATTTTCAACAGATACATTAAATCCTTCTTTAGCAGTTATACCTATTAGCACTAATTCCTTATTGAACTCAAAGTCTTCTCCATCTAAATCAACTGTTAAAGTCTCACCTTTTTCAAGTTTATTGACAGCTTCATGAGCATTTAATTTATTTAATGCTCCAACGAATAAATTCATCTTAGAACCTAGTAATGGTCCTGCTTCCTTAAAGTTTGGTTTTAGGCTAAAGTTCATATATTCATCTAAATCCTTAGCAAATACTACCTCTTTAACATTAAGCTCTTCTTTTATTAAATCAACTACATCGCTTATTGTATCTTCAAACTTACCATCTACTAACACTTTTTGTAATGGTTGACGAACTTTTATTCTTTCAACTTCTCTTGAAGCTCTACCTAAAGTAACTAAATTTTTAGCTAAATCCATTTTTTCTTCTAATTTAGTGTCTACTAATTCTTCATTAAATTTAGGATATTCAGCTAAATGGACAGATACTTCTCCTGTTAGATTTCTGTACATTTCTTCTGACATATATGGCGCAAATGGAGCTATAGCTCTGCAAAGACCATGTAATAATTCATAAGTTGTATTATAAACTGCTTTTTTATCTTCTGTTAATTCAGTTGCCCAAAATCTTCTTCTTGAACGTCTTATATACCAGTTAGATAAATCATCATTTATAAAATCTTGTATCATTCTTAAAGTCTTGTTTAACTCAAATATATCTAAGTTTTCTTCTACATCTTTCATTAAATTGTTGAACTTAGATAATATCCATCTATCAAGTTCAGGTCTATCTTTATATCCTACAAAGAATTCAGTTGGATTTATATCATCTGTGTTTGCATATAAAGTGAAGAAATTATATACATTCTTCATAGTACCTATAAATTTACTTTGGATTTCTTTTAATCCATCCATATCAAATTTAGTTGGAGTCCATGGTGGAGAAACATATAGTAGATACCATCTTAGTGCATCTGCTCCATATTGGTCAAATAATTCCATTGGATTTACTGTATTTCCTCTTGATTTACTCATTTTCTTACCATCTTTATCAAGTACAAGGTCTGGAACTAAAACACTCTTATATGGTGCTTTTCCTAATACAAATGTTGATACTGCAAGTAATGAGTAGAACCAACCTCTAGTTTGGTCTATACCTTCTGATATATAATCAGCTGGGAACAATTCATCAAAGTTTTCCTTATTTTCAAATGGATAGTGGTGTTGAGCAAATGGCATAGCTCCACTATCAAACCAACAGTCTATAACTTCTGTTACTCTTGTCATTGGTTTTCCACATTTTTCACACTTTAAGTGTATATCATCTACATATGGTCTATGAAGTTCAACTGTCTCTGGGTTTACATCTTCTATAGCTTTTTCAGCTAATTCAGCTCTTGAACCAACTGAATCTGTGTGACCACACTCACATCTCCATATAGGAAGAGGAGTTCCCCAATATCTAGTTCTTGATATTGCCCAGTCATTTAGATTTTCTAGCCAGTTTCCAAATCTCTTTTCACCTACAAAACTTGGGAACCATTTTACACCATTATTGTTTTCTATTAATTTATCTTTAAGTTTAGTCATCTCTATATACCAGCTTGGTTTTGCATAGTATACTAATGGAGTTTGGCATCTCCAACAGTGAGGATAATTGTGAACTACTTTCTCTTTACTATATAGTTTATTTTCAGAAGCTAGCAATTTTATTATTTCAACATCTAGACCATCTTCCATTACAAATCTACCCTCCCAAGGAGTAGCTATAAATTTACCAGTTTCATCTACTGGTTGAACAACTGGTAAGTCATATCTTTTCCCTGTATTATAGTCATCTTCACCAAACGCTGGTGCTGTATGAACTATTCCAGTACCATCTTCAGTAGTTACATAATCTCCTACTGTAATGAAAAATGCTTTTTTGTCAACTTCTACAAAAGGCATTAATTGTTCATATTCTAACCCTTCTAGGTCTTTACCTTTCATTTCTTCTAAAACTTCATAGTCTTCACCTAGTACTTTATCAGCTAAAGGCTTAGATACATAATATACCTCATCACCTTTTTTAACTTTTAAATAATCTACATCAGCATTTACTGTTAATGAAACATTTGATGGTAAAGTCCATGGAGTTGTTGTCCATGCTAAGAAGTACTCATCAGCATCTTTTTTCTTAAATTTAGCTATAACTGTATTAGTTTTTACTTCTTTATATCCTTGTGCAACCTCATGACTAGCAAGACCAGTTCCACATCTTGGACAATAAGGAAGTATTTTGTGCCCTTCATAGATATATCCTTCTTTGTTGAATTTATTCAGTATCCACCATACAGACTCTATATAGTTATTATCTAAAGTTATATATGGATTATCTAAATCAACTTCATAAGCCATTCTCTCAGTCATTATTCTCCATTGTTTTTCAAATGAAAAAACTGATTCTCTACATTTTTGGTTAAATTCAGCTATTCCGTACTCCTCTATTTGTTGTTTACTAGTAAGACCTAATTCTTTTTCTACTTGTATTTCAACCGGTAATCCATGTGTATCCCAACCAGCTTTTCTTTTTACTTGATAACCAGACATTGTTTTATATCTACAAACTGAATCTTTAAGTGTTCTAGATAAAACATGATGTACACCAGGATTTCCATTAGCAGTTGGAGGTCCTTCATAGAATACGAAACTTGGGTCATCTTTACCTTTTTCTAAAGTTTTTTCAAGTATATTTATATCTTTCCAATAATCAAAAACTTGTGCTTCTGCTTGTTTTACAGAACTGTCTACTAATGGCTTAAATTTCGCCATGTAAATCACCCTTTCTTATAAATATTATAATTCCAAAAATTTTTATTCTTTCACATAAATTTAAATACTAAAAAACTCGTCCCCTTTAAACCAAAGGGACGAGTTATAAATCGCGTTACCACCCTAATTCTATATGTGAACTAAAATACTAGCCACATATAACACTCTAATAGTATAACGGCACTTAACCGGCACAGCTTAATAGAATTTAATCGTTCAGCCTGCAGCTCAAGAGTGATTTTTTATCTTTATAAATTCATTGGTTCTCAGCATTCCCAATTCTCTGTAAAATTATCTAAAGATAAATGTCTCTATCAACGCTTTTAAAAATTTATCTGTGTTTATATGAAATTCTATAACAAATAATTTGAATAGTCAATATATTTTTGAAAAATATAATAATTTATATTTTTCTTACATTTTTATCCTATTTTCAATCTTTGTTATAGATTTCTCAAACTTCTACAACGACTCTACCTAAAAACAAACAAAGTACAAGATTATTCTAGGGTTGTAGCAGCTTCATCATTACTATAATTATACACTGTTGTTCCTTCAAATGCATTTACACATTTTTCATCTACATCATAAAAAATCTCATCAACACTTCTTATTTCATCTTCTAACAGTGATTTAAATTTATTTCTAAATATCTTGAATTCTTTAACTAAAGCATCATACTCTTTTCTTATCTCTATAACACGGTTATTAGCTTGTTCTATAATTTGTCTAGCTTTTAAATCAGCTTCTTCAACAATTATCTTAGCTTTTTTATTAGCCGCACTACAAGTGTCTTCTGCTGCACTTTGAGCAGTTATTAAAGTGGCTTTTAGTGTTTCTTCAATATTTTCATACTTATTTACTTGGTCTTGATATAATCCTAATTTTTCTTTAAGAGCTTTATTTTCCCTACATAGAGATTCATAGTCTTCCTTGATGATATCTAAAAATTCATCAACTTCTTCATCTCTATACCCTCTTAAACCTTTTTTAAACTCTTTATTTTCTATCTCAATTGGAGTTAGCATTACATTTCCTCCCAGCTATAATTTAAATTAGTCCTTATACAATTAATCTTGCTTGAACTTTTATTTTTCCTTTTTTAGTAATATCTCCTATTTGTGTTACTTTAGCTCTTCCTTTGCCTCTAATAGAAATCAAATCATCATTTTTTACTATTTTAGAGGTTGAAGTTATCTTTTCATAATTGACATGGACTTTTTCTCCATTTATGTATTTTGCACTATCTTGTCTAGATATATTATAAAGACCACTTATGACACAATCTAGTCTATCTGAAGATACTGTAAATGATACTTCTTTATATTTTGAAGAACTATTAACAATATTTTCCCTGGAAATTTCCTTTACAATTACATTATTTCTTGAAACTTTTCCTAAATTTACAATTATAAAATCGCAAATATCACTACTTACAACTACTTGACAAAAGCTATCATGTATAATTATATCTCCAATTTTTTCTCTTTTTATACCTAGACTCATAATTGACCCTAAATAATCTTTATGAGATATATTTTTAAATTTGAAATTCCCTTCTATTTGTAAAAATCTAAGAGTATCTTCTATATCTTCATATTCCATATAAAATGGATAAATAAATACAGTGCTTCTTTCAGCTTGTTCATAACCTCCATCCACACTGTATTTTATTTCATTTGTAGAATTTAATATTGCTACAGCATTTTTCACTTCATATGGATTAAGAAACTCAGTAGACTTGACATCATAGTTTTTTATACAACTATTAGCTTTGTCTATTACTTTAAACATTTTATTTTTCAAGTCTATATCCTTTATGTGATTTGTTAATTTTAATTTATCCATCCTATCACCTTAGAATATAACCAACACTAATTGTCTTAGGAACATCAATAACACTATTGCAATTAAAGGAGAAAAATCTATAGGTCCATTTGTATATTTGTACATTATAGACCTTATTGGTCCTTCTATTGGCTCTGTAAGATTTTCTAAAATCTCAAAAATTTTGCTTTGTCTTCCATTTGGAAACCAAGTCATCAAGCTTTTTATAACTATCATCCATGCTATTATATCTAAAAGATAATAAAGTGCAATTCTTATTGTTCCCATATATTAACCGCCTTTTTACTATTTATTTTGCCAAGGGAAGAATGCTTTACTTTCTAATTCTTTTTTCATATTTGCATCTATATCCACATTATTAGGAGCTAGTATAAATATTGATTTAGAAACCTTTTGTATACTTCCATCTAAAACATAAACCGCCCCATTCATAAAGTTAAATATAGATTTACGAACTTCAGAATTAGTCAACCCTTCCAAATTCACTATAACTGCCCTTCTCTGTTTTAGATGGTCTGCTATAGTTGCAGCTTCATCATAAACCTTAGGTTCAACTATTACAACTTTCATTTGACTAGTTGTATGTAAATTTACAATTTTATTTGCTTTTGCAGTACTAAATCCACTGTTCATTTCTTCTTCTTGAACTACATCGTCCATGCCATCTTCATATTCATCTTCAATGTAATCTTCTTCTTCATCAACTATCCAGTTCTTAAATTTAGATATTATTCCATTTGACATTATTAACTTCCTCCTTAGAATTTATTCAGATTTTAGTAATTATTTTTTATTATAGTTTCTTTCTCCAAAGATTGATGTTCCAACTCTGACAATGGTAGCCCCTTCCTCTATAGCAATTTCATAATCGTGACTCATTCCCATTGATAAAACGTCCACTCCTACATTAGGTATGTTTAATTCTTTTATTTGTTTTGATAAATCTTTAAGACCTTTGAATACACCTCTTATCTCATCTTCATCTTTTACAAAAGGTGCCATTGTCATTAGACCTTTTATTTTTATATTTTTATATTTTTCTGACACTTCTTTGACAAAATCTACAACTTCTTCTTTATCAAGTCCATGCTTAGATTCTTCTTTAGATATATTCACTTGTACTAAGCAATCTATTTCTCTATTTATTTGTTCTGCACGTTTTTGAATCTCTTCGCATAATGCAATTCTATCTAAAGAATGTATCATACAAACTTTATCTATTATGTATTTAACTTTATTGGTTTGCAAAGTCCCTATCAAGTGCCAGTTTAATTTGTCACCTATAATATCATACTTTCTAGCTAATTCTTGTGGTTTATTTTCACCAACAGAAGTTATTCCTTCCTCAATTGCCTCATTAACTAAATCTACATCAACAGTTTTTGTGACTGCCAAAAGGGTAATTTCTTCACTATCCCTATTTACTTTTTTTGCAGCTTTATCAATTTTACTTCTTATCTCAGATAAATTATCTTTAATAGAACCCATTATTATCACCTACTTTATCCTTATATTTGTGTTTATACTGTTAGGTCTTAAAATTATTTTGTCATATAGATTAACACTTGTGACTCCATTTATGTCATTTTTATAATAATCCACAAATACAGAAGATTCATTCTCATAAGTTATTCCTTCTAATATGACAAATTTTACACTTTGTGATTGTTCATCAATTACATATACACCACGTTTATTGTCTTTTGTTTTTATAGAAGTTTTAGGTATTTTTAAACATTCCATCTGATTATATATTATATCAAATTCTTCGACACTTGTATCCTGATTTGCAACAATTTGGTTACTTATTTTTAATTTTATCATTATTTTATTATTATTTTTATATATTTTGTAAACTTTTGCATCTATTTTTTGCTTGTTATGTTCAATTACTACATTTTGATTCTTTTCAAAGTTCTTAGAATCTTCTTTACTGATGTATGTAGATAAATAACTATTTTGGTCATTGGCATCTTTTTCTATAGTTCCTTTTACATGAATTTTTGCATCAACTTTTTCACTTTTTAGTACCAATGTATCTACGTTTTTGCTAATTATCATTACTAATACATTAAATACTAAATATATAAGAATACCAAGCATTACTAATCTGGTATATTTAATCTTTTTCAACTACTCTCCCCCTATAAAATTTCTTTCATTAATAAGTACTTCTTCTAAAAAAGGTTTATTCCTTTTTTATATGCTAATATTTTATATTCTAATAATTGTTTTTTTTATATTAAATTTATTTTTTATCAATCTTTCTATACAAGACTGTATTATTTATATATAATTGTATTATAAAGTATAAGTTTAATTTATATTTTATACGTTAAGCTTACTTTATATATTTTTATAGTTATTTTTATTTTTAGATACAATATAAAACCAATTAAGATTTAAAATAACTTTTGTTCTGTTGACATTGATTTAGTTAATTATTTACGCACTAGGATAACGTTATCACAACAAAGGTTTATGTCCTAAAAAAAATACAAGGAGGATTTTCTTATGTCAGAAATTCTATTAGGAACAGGTTTACTTTTATTGGTTCTATGTTGTTTCACAATTTTTAGTTACAAAGCTCCATATGGTATGAAGGCTATGGGAGCTCTAGCAAATGCTGCATGTGCTACTTTCTTAGTAGAGGCATTCAACCTTTCTTTACTTGGTGATGTTCTAGGTATGGAATTTTTTAGAAGTGTTGGTGCTGCTAATGGTAGCCTTGGTGGAGTTGCTGCTGCTATACTTGTGCCTTTAGCTTTAGGTGTGTCTCCAGTTTATGCAGTTCTAATAGGATTGTCTTGTTTAGATTTTTCTATATTATCTGGATTCGTTGCTGGATACTTTGTTTCTTTCTTAATTAAATTTATAGAGAAAAAAGTGCCACCTGGAGTGGATTTAGTAGTTGTAATTCTTCTATGTGCACCACTATCTCGTCTTATAGCATCAAATGTAGACCCATTAGTTAATAGTACACTACTACAAATTGGACAAGTTTTAATAGAAGCTACCAACATCAGCCCTATAATAATGGGAATTATACTAGGAGGTCTAATAACAGTAGTTGGAACATCTCCACTTAGTTCAATGGCTCTTACATCTATAATTGGTCTTACTGGTCTTCCTATGGCAATAGGAGCATTAGGTGCTTTTGGTTCAGCTTTTATGAACTCAACACTATTTGCAAAATTGAAATTAGGTTCTAAAAAAGATATTATATCTGTTGCTATTGAACCATTGACTCAATCGGACATAATTTCAGCTAATCCAATACCTATATATTCTACTAATTTCTTTGGAGGAGCTTTTTCTGGTATCATTGTAGCTTTGATGGGTCTTGTAAACATGACACCAGGTACAGCTACACCTGTGGCTGGGTTTGCCATAATGTTTGCTTATAATCCAGTTCAACAAGTTCTTATAACAGCTGGTTTATGTGCCCTATTCAATGTAATTGCAGGATTTTTAGGTTCAAAAATATTCAGTACCTTTAAAGTTCTTACTGCTGGTGAAATACGTGGTACTGATGTAGAGGAAGAAATTGCTTAAAAACAATAAGATTTATAAATTTATATTTTAAATATTAGAGTTTTATATTGTAGGTAGGCAATTTTACTAATTGCAAAAGTTTTATTTTTTATTTATATTTATGATTATTATGTGTGTTGAATATTTAGATAAATTTTTATTTTTTAGTTATTCTTTTTATTTAGTTTTTTATTTGGTTGATATTTTAGATATAAAAATTAATATAACTTATTACTATTAGGTAGCATAAACTTTAAAATACATAGAAATTTTATATTAATTAGATATTATTAAAATAAAAGCGATAAATGGTCTTTTAAATGACCATGTATCGCTTTATTGTTATCACAATCTTAACAACTAACTTTTTAAATTTATTATCTTAATTATAATATTTAAATATATAGACTTCTTTAATTTAGCCATCTAAATCTTTATTTAAATATTATTATATGTAGTGTACTTAGTTTTTAAATGAATGTATAGGAGCTGGAATTCTTCCGCCTCTTTGAGTAAATAGTTCAGATGAATTTGTATTTATAGGCATTACTGGTGCGCGTCCTAAAAGACCTCCAAACTCTACCATATCACCTACATCACATCCTGGAGCTGGTATAATTCTAACTGCTGTAGTCTTGTTATTAATCATACCTATTGCTGCTTCATCAGCTATCATAGCTCCAAGTGTACCTGCTGTAGTATTTCCTGGTACAGCTATCATGTCAAGACCTACAGAACAAATAGCAGTCATTGCTTCAAGCTTATCTATACTTAAAGCACCTTTGATAACAGCATCAATCATACCTGCATCTTCAGATACTGGTATAAACGCTCCACTAAGTCCTCCAACATGTGAGCACGCCATTACTCCACCTTTTTTAACAGCATCATTTAAAAGTGCTAATGCTGCAGTGGTACCATGAGTACCAACAACTCCAAGACCCATTTCCTCTAATATGTTTGCCACTGAATCACCAATAGCAGGTGTAGGAGCTAAGGATAAGTCTATTATCCCAAATGGAACATCCAATCTACTAGAAGCTTCTTTTGCTACAAGTTGTCCAACTCTTGTGATTTTAAATGCAGTCTTTTTAACTGTTTCTGCAACAACATCAAATGGCTCTCCTTTTACTTTCTCTAGAGCTCTCTTAACAACTCCAGGACCACTTACACCGACATTTATAATTCTATCGGCTTCACCAACACCATGAAATGCCCCTGCCATAAATGGATTATCTTCCACTGCATTACAAAATACTACTAGTTTTGCACAACCAAAACCTTTTGCATCTTTTGTTAATTCTGCAGTTTCTTTTATGATTTCTCCCATTTCTTTTACTGCATCCATATTTATACCACATCTTGTAGAACCTACATTTACTGAAGCACATACTTTATTAGTACTTGCTAGAGCTTTTGGAATTGATTTAATTAATATCTTATCACCTTTTGTATATCCCTTTTGAACTAATGCTGAGAATCCTCCAATAAAATCTATACCTAAATCCTCTGCAGCCTTATCCAACGTCTGTGCAAACTTTACATAGTCACTTTCATCTGTTGCACCTGCAATAATGGAAATTGGAGTTACTGATACCCTTTTATTTACAATTGGTATACCAAATTCACGCTCTATATCTTTTCCAACCTTCACTAAATCTTTAGCAGAATTCATAATCTTATTATATATTTTTTCTCTAGCTTTATCTCCATCAGGGTCTATACAATCTAATAAAGAAATCCCCATAGTTATAGTTCTTATATCTAACTGTTCTTCATCTATCATTTTGATTGTTTCAAGTATATTTCCTACATTCACTGTTATCACCTCCCCTTACTGTCTACTACAGATTATGCATTGAATTAAATATTTCTTCTCGTTGAATTTTTACCTCTACTGATAATTTTTTACCTCTTTTAACCAAGTCCTCAACCGTTTGCTCAAAAGAACTTAATGACTTTTCTAAGTCAACTATCATAATCATTGTAAAATAATCCTGCAATATCTTCTGTGATATATCTACTATGTTGATATTTTGCTTATATAATTCATCACTAATTCCTGCTACTATACCTGGTTTATCCTTTCCAATTACTGTTAAAATGGCTTTCATAATAATATCCTCCCTTATTTTTTTATAAATCTTATATTTTTACAAATTGAACTATGTATTAACATATATTTCATTTATTTGTTAGTAAATCACTTTTTATGTATATATTTAATATATTTTAATACCTACACATTCATTTGTCAATTTTTTTTCAATATTCTATTATTTTTATACTATTTAGAAAATTCATGTATTATATATATTTTCTCAATAATAAATACAGTTTTCATAATAATGAAAGGTATTACTTAGTAATCTCTCTATTTCCTAAATGATACCATTCTAAAAATTATTTTTTTATTTGTATGAACTCAACTATACTTTCCTAGCTTTAAAACAATATTGCCAAAAAATAAACTTTATCCATCATAATTTTTCCACAATTATCAATCATTATAAATTTATATTTCTAGTAACTTTTATAAATAAAAAGCTACTTACTAAAGTAAACAAATGTTTCACTTTAATAAGTAGCTATACTTCTATAACAAAATAGTTATAATGTTAGAACTTCCTTCATTTACAATTTTTTGTAAAGTCTTTTGCATTTTAACTCTTATTTCTTCTGGCATAGTATATAATTTACTTTGTAATTGCTCTTTTACTAAGTCATGAAGTGACTTACCAAACATATTTGATTCCCATAAATCTGCTGGTTGCTCTTCAAATACTTCCATAAGATATTTTATCATCTCTTCACCTTGATTTTGATTTCCAACTATTGGAGAAACCTCTGTAGATATATCTGCTTTTATAATATGAAGTGATGGTGCATTGGCTTTTAACTTGATACCATATTGTTTTCCTTGTTTCATTATTTCTGGTTCTTCTAAACTAAGTTCTTCTAAAGAAGGGGCTACTACTCCATATCCTTTTATCTTAGCATCTATTAAAGCACTTTCTATTTTATCATACTCATTTTTGACTTTAGATAGTCTAGTTATCAGACTAAGCAATTGATAATCTCCTTCAATTTTAAATCCACTCTTTTCTTCAAGGATATTGTAGAATAAATCTTGCTTTGTCTGCAAATCAATGTTTATAACACCTTCTCCTAACTCTACATTATCAACACCTGTATCTTCCAAAAACTCTAACGCTGAAAATCCTTGCATAATCCCTTCTATATCTCTTATTTTACCTATATCTATAATACTTTGTTTTAATGTTGTTATTATGCTACTTTTTATCCAATGATTTCTTTCAAGACCTTCAACCCATTTTGGTAAATTAATTCTTATTTCTGTAAGTGGAAAATCATATAACACAGCTTCCATAACTTCCTCTATATCATCTTCTTCCATTTCAACCACATTCATTGGAAGAACTGGAACTTCATACTTTTCTTCCAATTCATTTCTAAGCATATTTGTTTCCTCACTTTTTGGACTTAACGTATTTAAAACCACTGCAAATGGTTTTTTAAGACTTTTCAATTCCTGTATAACTCTTTCTTCTGGTTCTACATAGCTTTTTCTATCAATGCCAGTAACTGAACCATCTGTCAAGACAACTATTCCTATTGTAGAATGGTCTTTTATAACTTTTTTAGTTCCTATCTCTGCTGCCTTTTCAAATGTCATAGCTTCTTGTGACCAAGGAGTTGATACTAACCTTTGTTTTCCACCTTCCTCATGCCCTAAAGCTCCTTCAACTATGTATCCAACACAATCTACCATTCTTACTTTTAAAGATACTGTGTCTTTTATTTTAATTTCTACACCATCTGCTGGTACAAATTTTGGTTCTACCGTCATGATTGTTTTACCTGAACCACTTTGAGGTATCTCATCTCTTGTTCTATCTTTTTTAAATTCATTGTCTATATTAGGTATAACCAACTTTTCCATAAATTTTCTTATAAAAGTTGATTTTCCTGTTCTTACAGGACCCACTACTCCAATATATATATCCCCCTGAGTCCTTTTGGATATATCTTCGTATATGTTATTATTCATATTATTCCTCCTATACATCTAATCTTATTAAATTATATTTAGAGTTAGGGGTTAATATTCTTAAAATAGAAAAATAAAGACTAGCAATATTAAATTCCCCTACATATAGAAATTAGTAAACTTCAAGCTAAATTAAATTTATTAAAATCTATTGCACTAAAAGACATAATGATAATTATAATAGTTATAAATTGTATATAAAATGATTTATTGCATTATAACATAGACTATGCTACATAAAATTAAAATAGCCCTCTTTATTATAAAGAGGGCTAAAATATATATTTTTTTATGTTATAATTTATATGTCATCACCTAAAACTACTTCTTCCATTTCATGCTTTTTACTTCTCATCATTAGTTCTATTCCAACTTCTTTAGGATTTGAACCTTTCTTTATTACAGAATATATAGCATTAGTTATCGGCATGTCTATATTCAAATTTTCAGCAATATCATGTGCTACTTCAGTAGCAGTTATTCCTTCTACAACCATCTTTACTTCTTTTAAAGTCTCTTCTAAACTCATACCTTGACCTATGAGTATACCAGCTCTTCTATTTCTACTATGCATACTTGTACAGGTAACAATTAAATCTCCTATACCTGAAAGACCCGCAAATGTAGACATACTAGCTCCCATAGCAATTCCAAGTCTGCTCATTTCACTAATACCTCTTGTCATAAGGGCAGCTTTTGCATTATCACCATACCCCAATCCATCACATATCCCAGCTCCAAAGGCTATAATATTTTTTAATGCTCCTCCAAGTTCTACTCCAACTATATCTGGATTTGTATAAACTCTAAGTTTAGGGCTCATAAATAAATCTTGTATCATCTGTGCTACTTTTAAATCTTTAGAAGCTACTACTACTGTAGTAGGAATATCCCTTGCTACTTCTTCAGCATGAGATGGCCCAGATAGTATTACATATGGATTTTGTGGTAATTCTTCTTCACAGACTTGAGACAATCTAAGTCTAGTACCTTTTTCAAGACCTTTTGCTACATTTACAATAATTTGTCCCTCTTTTATAAATGGTTTTATTTTCTGACAAGTACTCCTTACAACCTGTGATGGAACTGCTAGAACTATCACCTTACAATCTTTTATAGTTTTTTCTATATCAGTACTTATAGTTATATTATTTGGAAATAATACTCCTGGTAAATAGTCTGTATTTTCTTTAGTTCTGTTTATTTTTTTAGCTTGTTCTTCTTTTCGAGTCCACATGCTCACATCATTACCTTTTTTTGCAAGACCTAAAGCTAATGCACTTCCCCAGCTTCCAGTACCTAATACACATACTTTCTCCATGTTTAACACCACCTGAGTATAATATATTTACTATTCTTTCTTTTGACCAATTTTTCTCTCTGTCCCATTTAATAATCGCTTTATATTTGCTCTGTGATTATATATTACTGATGCAGTTAAAAACAAAGCTACTATTAAGCCAGCTTTATTTTTTACTATAATCATAAATATTGGTGAACATCCTATTCCTACAACAGAACCTAATGAAACATATTTTGTTATAGATACCACCAATATAAATACTGCTAGACACATTAATGTTATTACTGGATTTACAGCGAGCATTGCACCTAACGAAGTTGCAACACCTTTACCCCCTCTAAATCCTAAAACTGCTGGCCAATTATGACCTGCTACAACACATATAACTGCCAGATATCCAGCTAAAAGAGTATCTATACCAACCAATCTTGCTGTAAGCTCTGATATTAAAACAGCTATCACACCTTTAAGGACATCACCTAAAAATGTCATTGCTCCTGCTTTTTTCCCAAGTGTCCTAAGTACATTTGTCGAACCTGCATTACCTGAACCTTGTGTCCTTATATCAACCCCAGCAATTCGCTTTGCAACTATGTACGAAGTCGATATATTGCCTAAAAGATATGCAACCACAGCAATAATTATATAACTAAATATCTCCACTGAATTTCCCTCCCTTTAGTTATATTTTAGATATTTATTTTTTATTTTTTTGTCTATACTCAAACTTTATGGAAGTTCCTTCAAATCCAAAATTTTCTCTTATCTTATTCTCAAGGTATCTTTGATATGAGAAGTGAGTTAAGTCCTTATCATTTATAAACAGTGTAATTTTAGGAGGTCTAATGTCTGTTTGAGTCCCATAGTAAATTTTTAATCTTCTACCTTTGTCAGATGGTGGTTGGTTTAACATTACAGCTTCTCCAATTACTTCATTTAGTGCTGAAGTTGATATTCTCTTAGAATGTTCATTTGACACATACTCAACTGTATCCAATATCTTATTCATTCTTTGATTAGTCTTTGCAGAAACAAATACTATTGGAGCATACATCATAAATGGAAATTTTTCTTTTATATCTTTTGTGTAATTACTCATAGTCTTATTATCTTTCTCTATTAAGTCCCATTTATTGATTACAAATATACACCCTTTACCTTCATCATGTGCTATACCTGCAACTTTTGTATCTTGTTCTGTTACACCTTCTAGAGCATCTATTACTATCAATACTACATCTGCTCTATCCACTGCACTCATGGCTCTTATTACACTGTATTTTTCTATTGTCTCATATATTTTACTTTTTCTTCTAAGACCTGCTGTATCTATCAGAAGAAATTTCTGTCCATTTTTTTCAAAATAAGTATCAATTGCGTCCCTAGTAGTTCCTGCAATTGGACTTACAATTACTCTTTCTTCTCCAAGTATCTTATTAAGTATAGAACTTTTTCCTGCATTTGGTTTACCTGTTATAGCTACTCTTATTATATCTTCTTCATACTCTGTATCTAATCCTGCTGGAAAATTTTCAACTATCTCATCTAATAAATCTCCAAATCCCATACTATTAGCTCCTGAAACTGCAAAAGGAGTTCCAAATCCCAATTCATAAAAATCGTATATATTATCAAACTGACTCTGACTATCAATCTTATTAACTACTAAGATTACTGGTTTTTTTGTCTTTCTAAGCAATTGTGCAATTTCTTTATCAGCAGCTGTTATTCCAGCCTTACCATCAACTATAAAAAGTATTACATGTGACATGTCCATTGCAAGCATTGCTTGATTTCTCATTTGAGATAATATTATATCTTCGCTATCAGGTTCAATTCCTCCTGTATCCACTAATGTAAAATACTTATCTAACCACTCTACTTCAGCAAATATTCTATCTCTTGTAACTCCAGGTGTATTTTCAACTATTGATATCCTTTTTCCTGCAAATTTATTAAATATTGTAGACTTACCAACGTTTGGTCTCCCAACTACAGCTACAACTGGCCTGCTTATACTCATTTTGTTTCTCCTTCCATCTTTTGTTTTCTATTTTAAAATTTTATCCACAAAGTCTTTTCCTTCATTCAAACATGGGATAATTTTTATTTTCATAAGTTCTTCTAACTGATTTAGTTCAATATTATCTAAAAAAATTTCTTCATCTGCTTTTAGCATACTTCTTGTTATATAAAGAGCTTCTCCTAATTCTTTATTTTCAAGCTGCTCTTTTAAATCTTTAGCTGTTAAAAGCCCTGATACAGTTATTGTCTCGCCAAAAAATTTATTTTTAATTTCATATACATTTATTTGAAGATTTTTAAACTTGACCATCATAGCATCTGCCATACTTTGTATGAATTCATATGCAGAATGACCAGTAGCTATTGATACTTTCTTTTCTCTTTTAAGCATATTTTCTGGTAACGTATTTAAATATTCTTCAATTTCTGTTTTTAATTTACGTATCATTCCAACACCATCTTCAAACTGTAAAAACCCTTCATATTCTTCATATTTAGGTAATTCTATTTTAGATAATATATAAAATTCATCTGATAAAAAGGCAAATCGAGTTCCTATTTCATTAAGATATTTTTTTTGCATTTTGTGTATCTGTTCTATAGTTCTACTTGCACCTTTACTATCAAATATGTCTAAGTTTGCTAAATTTTCTCTGTGTTTTGTAATTCCAACTGGTACTATCGCAACACTGTTTACATATGGATAAAGTTGAGCTAGTTCTTTTATTGTTCTATCCAATTCCTTTCCATCATTTATACCTGGACATAAAACAATTTGACAGTTCATTTCTATATGAGCATCTGCCAATCTCTCCATTATACCATATAATTTTCCTGCAAATTTATTGCTTATCATTTTTTGTCTTAATTCTGGATTAGTTGTATGCACAGATATATTTATAGGACTTATTCTATATTTAATGATATTATTTATATCTTCTTCACTCATATTTGTAAGTGTAACAAAATTTCCTTGTAAAAAAGATAACCTTGAATCATCATCTTTAAAATAAAGAGTTTCTCTCATACCTTCTGGCAATTGGTCTATAAAACAAAACATACACTTATTTCTACAGCTTTTAGCTTGGTCAATTATTGGATTTGTAAATTCAACACCCAAATCTTCATCATAGTCTTTTTCTATCTCGTATATGTATACTTCGCCATCTTTTTTTTGTATTTCTACTTCTAAATATTCATCACTTAGTAAGAATCTATACTCTATTATATCATGTATTGGCTGTTCATTCACAGATATAAGTAAATCTCCTACTTCTATACCTATTTCTTCTGCAATACTATCTTTGTAAACCTTACTTATAATATTATTTATTTTTTTTACATTTACTTCCAATATTTTCACCACTCTTTTATATTCACCAAGGCTTATTATAATATATTTTCATATACAATTTGTTAATTTATTATATTTTATAATAGCATTTTTAAACATTTCATGTCATAATAACACATTTTAATTCTAATAGTCAATATGAGTAAATAGCTATAAAATAGATTAAAACAAATAATATTCAAATCTTTAAGAGACTTAAATTTGAATATTATTTGTTATTAAAAAAAATTATAATTTTAATGTTTTACTATGATTAACGTTCCATTTGTCATATCATGAACCATTCCACCTACACACTTTGACATCAACAATGCCTTATTTTGTAAATCTTTCTCATCATTTGCATAAAATATTGGACAACCTCCACCATTTTTCATATTCTTATCCAGTGTAACTATAGCTAGGGTATATTCATTTAAACCTATATCCATTCCCATCTTATGCACTTCCTTTCTTTCCTATTTTATAATTTTTTAGTGATAAGTTTTTTCCTTTAGAACTTGAAAGTATTGGACACGACTTTACAGCTTCCATTACTTTTTCTACATTCTTATCTACTGGTAAATAAGCAATCATTATACTTTCATCATTTTTATTCCTTCTAGGCAATGGTACGAATGAAGGTTCTCCATAATCTCCATATAAACCTAACCTTGAATATATATTGTATACTATCGCTTGTCTTTGACCTGAGTCAAACAATATTCCTGCATTAGCATAATCTTTATTTTTAGGAATTATTTTTATTCCTACACCTCTATTAATATATACTTCTCTATCACTTTTTAGACCTATATTTGTTATCCCTTTTAAATCTCCTACTTTCAATATAGACTCATCTACAAAACTAATCTCAGCAGGAATTACATCAGCTATGTCTCCAATACTTTTTCTAGTAAGGAGTTTTTTTAGTATAAAAGCTAATAATAATCCACAAATTGAACTTATTATTAGGCTCATACCTTCACTTATATTCGTTTCTGCAAGTATTACATAATACAATCCTATTGTTAAAAAGGATGTAACTATACACATATAATTTCTTACTTCGTAAGTTCTAGCTATCTCTTCTATGAATGCAGCTCCTCTTTTTACAAGTTGAACTTCCTCTAAATTTTGCAATGTATTTCTTCTATTTGCTCTCACTTGTCTAAATTGTTCTGCTGCTAGGGATAAAAATGTTATAGATGTATAAGAACGATTTATAAGAGCTGGAACCAATAATGCTCCTAGTGAAGAAGCGACGAATGCTAATATAAGTTGAGACAGTAAAACATTTGGTTGCGTTGGATACTGTTTTTGGTCTAAATTCAACATTATAACTCTAGATGTTATACCAATAATAACAGCAACAAAAAATACTCTATCCATTAAATCCCTCCTAAAATATTTAATCTAAAATATTACATTTAAATCTATAAAGTTTTTCTAGAAAAATCACTCTGTTTTCCTTTTGATGTTTCTATAATAGGCGTACTTTTCACTACATCTATCATGACATCTATATCTTTGAGTATTGGCATATATGGTATAACCACAGTACTTTTTTTTAAGTTAGTCTTAGATATAGCAACAATATCAACCTCATCTACATCTCTATCTATACCCATATGAATAAATAGATTATGTATTATAGCTTGTCTTTGCCCTATATCATTTACTATTCCAAATGCACCTAAATCTCTTGGTATAACTTCTACAGCCAGACATTCATTTCTATATTTTTCTCTTGTACTTTCTAGACCTATATTCGTTATTATTACATCATTTACCATTAAAATAGGTCCTTCAAAACTTATTTTCGCAGGAACTATATCCGCTATATCTGCTATACTGTTTCTTCTTAAAAATCTTCTAAAAATTAAACCAACAATAGACCCTGACACAATAGCTAATACTGTACAATAAAAAAAGCTAAGGTTATACTTTCTTGCAAAAACAATATAAACTATAGAAGATACTAATGCAGAAAAGAGACTTATATAACTTCTAGATTCATACGTAGATGCTATTTCTTCGACGTAAGCATCTCCCTTTGGTACTAATTCTTCATTGTCAATATTTTTTAATGTTATTCTCTCCTGCTCTGCAAGACCTTGAAACTGTTGTATTGCTACTGCAAAAAATGTCAATGCTGCAAACTCCTTGTCTATAAGTGCAGGCAATGCTATAGCACCTAATGAAGCTGAAAGCCCAGATATAATTATCTGTTCTAAATAATCTTGTGGTCTTGATGGGTATTGTTTGTCTGTAACTCTTAAAACTAATCCTCTACATAATATTCCTACAACTAGTGCAACTATAAAAGAGTGTCTAAATAAATTTGCATTCAATAAACTTTCTTCCATTTTCTCAGCTCCTTCTCTTATATAGTTTGTGCAAAAAACAAAAAAAATTCCCTTCTATTTAAGGAAATTTTTTTGTAATATTGTAACTATGAATTCGCTACCAATACCAAGTTCACTTTTTACTTTTATACATCCATTTAGCGATTTAACTATATGCTTAGTTATAGCCAATCCTAAACCCGTTCCTCCTACATCTCTACTTCTTGCTTTATCTACTCTATAAAATCGTTCAAATATGCGTTCTACATCTTCTTTTGGTATCCCTACACCATTATCTATAACTTTGATTACTATTTTTTCTTCATCTTTTAAAACTACAACTTGTACAATCCCATTATCCTGAGTATATTTTATAGCATTATCAACTAGGTTTAAAAATACTTGTTTTATATAATCCTTATTAGATAATATACTTATTGACTTATCATCACATTTGTATAAAATTTCTATATTTTTTTCACTAGCTGAATGTTGAGTTATTTCATATACCTCTTTAAATACATCATATACTACAACATTTTCCATAAGAAGAGTATCTTTATTTTCCACAAATGATAATAATAATATATCATCAATCAATCTTTTTAATCTATCTGATTCACTTTCTATTATTTCTAAGAATCTATTTCTAGTATTCACATCTATATTTTCATTTGACTTTAGTGTTTCAACAAATCCACTTATAGATGTAAGTGGTGTTTTAAGTTCATGACTTACATTTGCAACAAAATCACTTCTCATATTTTCAAGCTTAACTTTTTTAGTAATATCTTCTATATTTACTATCGAACCTATTATTACATTGTTGGTATTTTGAAGATAAACTGGGTCTACTTTTATTTTGTATACTATATCATCTTTAGTAGTAATATTGGCAGTTTCATTATCTTTAGAACCAATAAATCGAAGTATCTGTCTTAATATTTCTTCTTCTTTTATTACAACATTGATATTGTGACCTTCAACCAGTTGATTTGGTTCACTTTTTATCATTTCTTTTGCTTCATCATTTATCAGAAGTATATTTCCATTCACATCTATAGCCAGAATTCCATGAGATATACTCTTTAATATAGACCTTAACTGTAAATGCTTATACTGTACTTCTTCTAATGTTTTATCCATATTCTTTATCATATGGTTAAAATTTCTAGCTAATTCTCCAAGCTCTCCTTTGGCTGATATATTAAGCCTAGCATGGTATTCATTATTACTTACTTTTTTTGAGACATATATAAATTCTTTTAAATATTTTCTTAATGTTATTGTGTATCTTACAGCTAATATCACAATAACTATAGACAACATAACAATAAAAAAATATATACTGTTTAACTCTTCCACAAGATAACACTCCTAAAATATAACCTTTTTAATCTATTTTGTATCCTACACCTCTTATAGTCTCTATATATTTTTCTGATTTATCTTCATCTTCTATTTTTTTTCTTAAATATCTTATATGAACATCTACTGTTCTAGTTTCTCCATAGTATTCATATCCCCATATTTTATCTAAAAGATAATTTCTTGAAAGTACTTTTCCTTTATTTTGAATTAATAATTTTAACAACTCAAATTCCTTAAGTGTTAACTCTATCTTTTCAGAACCTTTAGTGACTTCATGCTTTGATAAATCTAGTTTTAAATTACCTGTAGTAAGTATATTATTTTCTTCACCTAAGCTAGTCAAGTTATATCTTCTTAAAACAGAACTAATCCTAGCTAACAACTCTTTTATACTAAATGGCTTAGTTATATAGTCATCAGCACCTATTTCAAGCCCTTCAACCTTGTCATTTTCCATATTCTTAGCAGTAAGCATTATAACAGGAATATTTTTTAAGTCTTTATCACTTCTTATTTTTCTCAAAACTTCTATTCCACTTATATTTGGTAGCATCCAATCTAAAAGTATTAAATCTGGTTTAATTTCCTTAGCTTTTACAAATCCATCAAACCCATCATATGAATAACTAACTTCATAATTTGACACCTCCAAATTGAATTTTAATAGCTCAACTATATGCATTTCATCGTCTATAACAAGCACTTTAGTATTCATTAAAAAGCTCCTCTCTATTTTATCTGTAGTACCGTTCCTATTCGTTCTGATGCCTTATTATGTTTTCTATAAGAGTGGAATTCATCTTCTTTACAACTAGTGCATAAATTTAAATTTATTATATTCTCTTTTTTAACTCCACTACATCTCAGCATATACTCATTAATTTTCCATAAATCTAAATAGTAACTTCCCTCTTTTATTATATAGAACTTTTCATCATTATTTGTAAGAATTGTGTTAAATTTTTCTACCAAATCCTCAGATACTTCATAACAACAAGGCCCAATTGATGGCCCAATTATACATACTAAGTCTTCAGGAGCTGTTTTATAACATTCAGACATTAATTGTATTGTTTTATGACCTATATTACTAAAAGTACCTCTCCAGCCTGCATGAGCCAGTCCTATGGCTTTATTTTTAGCATCTATGATTGAGATAGGTACACAATCTGCAGTAAATAGTAAAAGGGGTACTTTCTCTAAGTTTGTTATAAGTGCATCTCCATCTATTCTTTTCCCTATAGTATCTTCATTAACTACGTTAACTATATCTGAATGTATTTGAGAATTACTAGTTAAATTTTCAAATGTCAAATCACATTCTTTACATACTTTTAACATGTCTTCTTTATTTTTTGCATCTATATTCTTACATGTTATAACTAGATTTATAGAATCTAATTTTTCATCAAGTTCTTTACAATTACCATCTAAATTAACATACTCTTTAATATCTTGTACATTTTTTATATTTATATAATCTTTCATCATTTGTCTCCTTTTTCTATCAATATACTTTTAAGCTCATTTACAAAAGTATTTATATCTTTAAACTGTCTATACACAGAAGCAAATCTCACATAGGCAACTTCATCTAAATCTTTCAACTTATCCATTACCATCTCACCAATTTTTTTAGTTTCAATTTCTTCTATAAAACATTTATTTATTTCATTTTCAATATGTACAACAATACTTTCAATCTCTTCAATAGATACAGGTCTTTTTTCACATGCTTTTAATAACCCATATTTTATCTTTTCTCTATCAAAATATTCTCTATTATTATCTTTTTTAATAACCATTAAAGGAGTTGTTTCTATTTTCTCATATGTGGTGAATCTCTTTTTACACGATTCACATTCACGTCTTCTTCTGATAGATTTTAAATCTGTATGTCTAGAATCTATTACCTTTGATTCTTTATAATTACAATAAGGACATTGCATCTATATTCCTCCTTTGTTTAACTATATCTCAAACTCATCTAAGCTTAATTCTGAACCTATATTTACTATTATTGTATCACAACCTATTTTAAGTATATCATTCCAAAATATAACTTCTTCATCCCCTCCTCTTGAAAAAAAACTTCTACTTCCATCTCCAAAAATGGTAAATGAGACTACTTTCCCTTCATGAATATCCATATCTATGTCTATTATAAATCCCATCCTTTTTCCATTTTTTACATTTATAATTTCTTTTTCCATTATATCAGAAACTCTAATCATATTATACTCACCCTTTCTTTAAAAATAAATATGTATCGAAGTAAAAAAAAATGACCTATATAGGTCATTTAAATTAAAATAATGTTTACAGTCCATGGATTACTTATACATATTTTCTCATATTTTTTAAAGCATTCTTTTCAATTCTTGATACTTGTGCTTGAGATATACCGATTTCATCAGCAACTTCTATCTGAGTTCTTCCTTTGTAAAACCTTAAATCTAATACCAACTTCTCTCTACTATTTAATTTCTTAATAGCTTCTTTAAGTGATATTTCTTGCAACCAATTTTCATCAGTATCTTTTTTATCTTGAACCTGATCCATAACGAATATTGCATCTCCATTGTCTTGATATACTGGATCAAATAGAGATATTGGGTCTTGTATGGCATCAAGTGCCATTACAACTGACTCTACCTCTAATTCTAATTCTTTTGCTATTTCTGATACTGTAGGTTCTTTAGAATTTGTTCTAATTAATCTTTCTCTAACTTGTAGCGCCTTATATGCTATATCTTTTAATGATCTGCTTACTCTAATTGGATTATTGTCTCTTAAATATCTTCTAATTTCTCCTATAATCATAGGAACAGCATAAGTTGAAAACCTTACATTTTGACTTAAATCAAAATTATCTATAGCTTTTATAAGACCAATACAACCTATTTGAAATAAATCGTCTATATTTTCTCCTCTGTTGTTAAACTTTTTTATTACACTCAAGACTAATCTTAAATTTCCTCTTACAAACTGTTGTCTGGCTTCTTCATCACCATTTTTTATTTGTAATAAAAGTTCCTTCATTTGCTTATTTTTAAGAACTGGAAGTTCAGATGTATTAACACCACATATTTCAACCTTATTAACTTGCATACATTTTCAGTCCTCTCTCAAAAGTATTCATCTATTGAAATTATTTACATTTCCAATTTTTTTATACTTTTTAAGAAGAATTAATTTAACATTATACAAATTTTTTCATTTCTTTTTGTAATCTTGAAATTATTTTCTTTTCAAGTCTAGATATGTAGGACTGAGATATTCCAAGCATTCCAGCAACTTCTTTTTGTGTTTTTTCAATACCTTTATCTATAAGACCAAATCTTAATTCCATAATTTGCTTTTCTCTGTCACTTAATCTGTCAAGTGCCATAACCAATAAATCTCTGTCTATTTCTTCTTCAATTATTTTGTATATTTCATCATTTTCTGTACCCAAAACATCAGATAATAAAAGTTCATTTCCATCTAAATCTATATTTAAAGGTTCATCAAATGATACTTCGGTCTTCTTTTTATTATTTTTTCTTAAGTACATTAATATTTCATTTTCTATACATCTTGAAGCATAAGTTGCCAATTTTATGTTTTTATTCAGTTTAAAAGTATTAACTGCTTTTATCAAACCTATAGTTCCTATTGAAATCAAATCTTCTACATCTATACCTGTATTTTCAAATTTTCTTGATATGTAGACCACTAATCTAAGATTTCTTTCTATTAAAATCGACTTTACACTTTCATCTGTTTCTAGTTTTTGTAAAAGCTCCATTTCTTCTTCTGGTTTTAATGGAGGAGGAAGTATATTTGCCCCTCCCATATAATATATTCCCTTTGGCTTTATTATTTTTAATTTAATACCTAACATAGTAATAAAGCTTATAATTCTTTCTTTCAATCGTAACATTCCTTGTCCCCCTTAAATTTTTACCTAAAATCCAGGCAATATATTTGGATTCATTATTGCTCCATACTCTCTATCATTAAAATTTGAAATACCGAGTATTATATTTCCTATCTTTTGTTCATCTACTTCTATATAGTCAGCTTTTAAGCCTATTATTATGCTTGTCTTATTACTTCCAGCATGTTTATAAGGTATTATTCTAACTCTACCTGAAGTCTTATCATCTAAACTTCCTATAATTTCTTGTGCTTTTTTCATATCTATATCTTCATAATTAATATTTAATAGTTTTTCTGGAATAAATCCTTCTAACACACTTGACTTAACTATTATTACATCACTTTGACTTATTGGGTCTTTTAATAAATTTCCACTATCTACTAAAGCTGTACAGCAAAAACTTTTTTCCAGTAAGTTTATATTTATAGTCTTTGTAAGCTCCTTAATGTATTTAAGCATCTTCAAATCTTTATAAATGTATTTTAATAATTCGCAACTTACATAAGTACATGCAATTAAGAAAGATATTTTTAAATGACTTATTCCTGTAAAATAAATTATAAAATAAGTGCTTCCAGAAATAAAAATGTTTACTAGGTAAAAAACTAATGCTACATGAACATAATCTTTTTTGCTCTTACTTCTAAATGAAATTAAAGTTATTATACTCATGATTATTATTTTAAACGGCACAGTAAATAGTATATTCATTGATGGATACAAATAAGCAACAGAATAGGCACCTCCTAAACTAGCCCCCAACAACTTATTTTTTTTAGGATTATATTTTTTAGTAAGAATAGAAGTACAACTTATAATAATATAATTTATTACTAGGTTTTCTATAACATAGTACTCAATATACACCATGTATCCCCCCTTAAAACCTTTAAACATATTATAAGATAGTATGTACAAAATTTTATGTCACTTTTGATGGTCGAATCCAAAACAAATTCTATTTAAAAAGAACAATGATATATGTCTTATACTTTATGTCGCCAAAAGATATATTTTTAATATTAAACAAATAGACTTTTTTGTAGAATCCAATATATCTAGGTAGAAGTTATTCGTTCTATTTTTGGTATATTTCCATAAAAAAAGACCACACAATTTAATGATATATCAAGTAAATCTTTTACTTGTATAAAATCAAATTACATGGTCCATAAATTCAAATACAAACTTAAATTATTCTGCTAATAATCCATTTGCATATTTTGCAGATTCATCTAATGCTTGTTTTGGAGTTATATCTCCAGCTATCATCATTTGAAGTTGTTTCCATAAATATTCATATATCTCTACTCCATGAGGTCCAACTGTCAATGGTCTATACATATCCTTATCTCTTGTCACCATTTCTTCAAATCTTGGGTCTCCTTGGTATTTTTCACCTTTAGCAACTGGAGCTCTAGGTACTTCTTTATGGAAAGCTTCCATTGATTCTTTGCTTAACATATATTCAAGAAGTTTAAATCCAAGTTCTTTGTTTTTACATGCTGACATTAATGTTAAATCATCTACTGAAGCAAAACTACCAACTGTCTTATCTTCTAATGATGTTACATATCCCCAGTTTAAATCTGGGAATGATTTATCAAAGGTACTTGTAGCAGCAGAAGACAGCATTATAGTAAATGCAGCTTTTCCTGGCCCAAATACACTTTCAATCATTTCATTACTATCTTTTGATAAAGCATCTTCTGGAATATATTTTTTCATATCATTTATAAAGTTTGCAGCTTTTAAACCTTCTTCATTATTAAACTTAACTGATTTTAAATCATCATTATATATATCTCCACCAGCTTGCCATAAATACGGATACCAGTTCCAGTTTAAGCTTCCAAATACTTTAGAACCCCAACCTTGTGCAAGACCCCATTGGTCGATTTTTCCATCTCCATCAGTATCTTTTGTTGCTTTTTCACATATTCTTTTAAAATCATCCCATGTTTTTGGAGGTTTCTCTCCTAATTTTTCTAGTATATCTTTATTGTAGTACAATACACCTGGATTAGCAGCTTCTATAGGTAAACCATAAATACCACCCATCATTTTTGCATCATCTAAGTATAGATAATTATCTGAAGTTCCTGATTTCTCTAGATAAGGTGTCAAATCTTCTACTGCACCCATTTCTATAAATTGAGGGAACATCTCTGCATACATGTACCCTATATCTGGACCTTCACCTGCACTTATTGCAGTTGCATATTTTTCTGCGTAGTTATCCCATGGTACTATTTGGAATTCAATTTCACAGTTGTTTTCCTTTTCAAATTTTTCAAATATTGGCTTCCATGCGTCTTCATCATGGTCTGTTAATGGTGCAGACCACACAACTAATTTTTCTTTACTATCTTTACCTTTAGAATCTTCTTTTTTTGAACATCCGGCAAGAATTGATACTGATAGAATACCTATCATAACTAAAGAAATAACTTTTTTTAGTTTAATCATGCTTAATCCCCTTTCAGACTTTAATTTGTCTTTTTCCTCAAATATTTACAATTTAATTCAGATTTAATATTAGCAAATAAAACTACCGTTGTCTAATAACAAAAAACTATAATAGCTCCTATAACTATATTTTTTTTCTATCTATATTAAATTTTATTTATATACTAAAAAATTTATTTATTATATATCATCAATATTTAAAGTATATTTTAAAATCTAACTATTTAAATTGGACAAAATAAAAAGAAGTCTATTGACTTCTTTATAAGCTTACATATTATCTTCTTCTTCTTAGGAATGTAGGTATCTCCATGCTCTCATCATCATCTTCTTCAATTATACTTGCCTTTTTAGGAGGCTCTATTTTTTCCTCAACGATGGCTTCTTCTTCAATTTCTTTTACAGCTTGCTTTACTGTTGTATTTAATGAAGAACGTATGCTTGATTTAGGCTTAGTATCTAAATCTAAAGAACCATTTTGTAATCCTTCAAATCCTGTTGCGATTACTGTAATCATTATTTCATCACCTAAATCTTCTTTTATAGAAGCTCCAAATATAACATTTGCCTCTGGGTCACAAGATTCCATAACTAAAGTAGATGCCTCATTAACTTCAAATAATCCTAAGTTAGGACCACCTGTAACATTAAGAAGAACTCCTTTAGCACCCTGTATTGATGTTTCTAGAAGCGGAGATTGAATAGCTTGTCTTGCAGCATCTATTGCTCTAGTTTCACCACTGGCACTACCTATACCCATATGAGCAAGACCCTTGTCTTTCATTATAGTAGTAACATCTGCGAAGTCCAAGTTTATTAACCCTTCAACTGCTATA
Organism: Clostridioides sp. ZZV14-6345; assembly: GCF_020657775.1. Classification (NCBI taxonomy): domain Bacteria; kingdom Bacillati; phylum Bacillota; class Clostridia; order Peptostreptococcales; family Peptostreptococcaceae; genus Clostridioides; species Clostridioides sp. ZZV14-6345. The sequence goes on from NZ_JAGWCX010000007.1 coordinate 66,513, forward strand.
AGGTCAGAAATTGATTGTATACCTTGTTTTAATACATCATCTGCAACTGCAAAAGCATCTAACATTGAAGTATTTTTTTGTACTATTTGTAAAAGTCTATCATTTGGTATTGTTATAAGAGTATCTACTTTTGATTTAAGTTCTGCTATTCCACCTTCAGCATTCTTCATTCTTATTTTACCTTCAAATGCAAAAGGTTTTGTAACTACACCTACTGTAAGTATACCCATTTCTTTTGCCAAGCCTGCAACTACTGGAGCAGCTCCTGTACCAGTACCACCGCCCATTCCAGCTGTAACAAAAACCATATCAGCTCCTTGAAGTAACTTTACTATTTCATCTTTACTCTCCTCAGCAGCTCTTTTTCCTACCTCTGGATTTGCTCCTGCTCCAAGTCCTCTAGTTAATTTTTCTCCTATTTGAACTTTATATTCAGCTTTTGATGTATATAAAGCTTGTTTATCTGTATTTACTGATATAAATTCAACGCCTTTTAGTTGAGCTTCTACCATTCTATTGACAGCATTGTTTCCACCGCCACCTACACCTATTACTTTAATTTGTGCACATTCTTCTAATTCTACGTCAAAGTTTAGCATCATAAACCCCCTTCTCTCATGATTCAAAGTTATCGTATGTATTAATTATATCATTTTCTTCTTTTATTTTGTTAACCTTTAAGTAACATATTCCACAAAAACGTAAATTTTCCTTTTTAAATTTCTTACTTATATTGTCAAATATTACTCTTTAAGTATAAAATAATTTATGTATATATTAAATGCTCTTTAATTTTTACGTTTTTTATTCATAATATTACTAATAATATAGCGTCTAATTATGGATAAATTATTAAACAATCTCATACCAAAAACTAATACAGCAACATAGTAAATAGAAACTCCTAATTTTTCCCCTATATAAGTCAATAATATAGCCAATATAGCATTACCTATGAAACCAGTAACAAAAATTACATTATCATAGTTATCTTCAAAACTGGACCTTATCGCTCCAAAGATAGAATCCATTATTGCAAGAATAGCTACTGACATATATATAGAATAATCCATAGAATATGTAAATGGAATATAGTAACCTACTACTACACCAAATGCTAATCCTCCTAAAACCCATAACATAAATCTTCACCTCTTTATTTTACTTTGAAACACAACTATATTACAATCCTTTTTATTAATTTTTTTTACTTTTTATTAATTTTTTTATATTTTTCGTTTTATTTTGCAAATAAATTCACTTTATTTCCATTATTTTCCTGTATTTTTATATTAATTCCATATATGTCCTTAAGAGACTTAGCATATGATTCTGGAGAATTTATAGCAGCACTTAATAAATCTATATCTCCTATAGCTTTTATTATAAATGGTTGTCCATATGTTGTATCATTTACTGTAATAGTAGCTCCTGAACATTTTATCTTACTTGTTGCTAGTACTCTTTCTCCATTTATAGAAATTGCTTTTGCACCAGCCTTTTTTAAATCATTTAAAACTCTCAAAATATCTATATCGTGTATAATCAAATCATTTGGATTCTGCCCATCTTTTAATTCTCTCTCACTATCCTCCATAGTAATAGTTATACCTGGTCCTGTAACAGTTGAATAACCACTTAATGCTTTAATTTCTTCAAGTTCTTTTTGCATAAGTGTTTGAACAGATTCATTTCCATTCTCTTTTGCTTCTTTATATTCATTCAAAGTTTTTTTGTTACTTTTAAGTGTTTCTTTTAAACTTTTTATTTCTTTTTTTGTATTTTCTACCTCACTCTCAATATTTTCAGTTTGACTCAATGTTATGTACACTCTATTTGGGTCTAGTGATTTTATATAAGTTGATATGAAAATACCTAATATGAATGCTCCCAATATAACTATTTTCTTTTTCATACTATTATTTCCCCTCTACTTTGTTTATATCACTATGTCCATCTATTTCTATATTGTCTTCTTTAGTCACTTTTATCTTGGCATTATAATATGTTTCTATTTCCCAGACAATACCATATTTTATATTAAGTGCAGAAGCTAATGTATCAGAATCACCAATTGCTTTTATTATGATTGGTTCTTTTATAACAGTGTCATTCATATAAAGCTTATCCTCTTTTAAATACATATATGTATTAGAAACTATTCTCTGGTCATTTATAGATATAGCACTTGCCTGTGCTGAATTTAATTTATTTATCATTGACAATAATAAATCATAATTATATAGTATACTATCATTTTTATCAAAGTTTCCTAAGTCTTTTGTAGAATTTATCTCAACTTTTATACCTGTTCCTTGAACATCTGTATATCCAGCTAATGTTTCATATTTTTCTATCTCTGACTTAAGTATATCTTGTTCTCCTTCAGTATTTTTGCCTCTATAAGTCTCTATATCTTTCTTCACACTATTAACTTCTGACTGTAAATCCTCTTTTTCTTTTTTTAAAGATTTAAGTTCTTCTGTAAGTTGCTCTCCTCTTTTAAAAGTTGTCATCCCTCTATTTTCTATATTAATAATTTTAAGTTGTAAACTAACAAGAACACCCAATACAATACTTCCTATGACTATACTTTTATTTATAAATCTTTTTTTCAATATATCACTTCCTTACAATTGTCTATCCTTCTGGACTATACACAGCTAACTTTCCATAATTAAGATTTATAGTCCCTCCATTAGTATTTTTATTTTGCAGGTCAATCAGAATTTTACTTACCCTAGATATATTATAATCTAAGTTATCATCATTAGAAAGTAAGATTTTTATATTGCTTCTTGTAAGCATATTTATATTTCCTTCTTTTCTTAAGTTTACATAATTTATTTTTCTATAAATACCTTCCTCTTTTAAACAATTTAAAGTTTTAAATACATTCTCCTTAGTTTTATAATTTTTAAATTTTATTGATTTAGTATCATCTACACTATAATCTACATCTACTATCAAGTCTTTTTTACTTTCATTAGTACCTCTAAGTTCTTCCAACAAATTGCCTTTTTTATCTATATAACAATAATTATCTCCATCTTTTAATACTGCAAATATTTCTTTTTCTTTTAAACTTATAATTATCTTATTTGGAAGTTTTCTTTTTATCTCTACATTTTCTATATATGGATTTTTTATAAGTTCATTTTTCATATCTTTAAAATTGTATGCAAATATATTTTCATGTAGATTTATATTTAGTTCTTTCATTATATTTGATTTAGTTACTCTCTTATTTCCAATTATATCTATTTTCTTTACATCAAATAAATCGCTTTTTACAATCATACATATACCAAAAGACAACATGAGTATAAAAACTAAAACTATCATGACATTATTCGTATTTAACTTCCTTCTTTTTTTCAAATATAATCAACCCCTTTGGTTAATAAATACACCTTTAGAGCTTATTTTTCCTACAAAAAAATTATAATATTTAAAGTCAAATTTTTTCATTTTTTTACATAACACCCAAACAAAGTATTAAAAGATAGAAATAAACCAATATTTCATCAAAATAAATATAAGATGCTACATACTCTTCATATTTTTAAATCTTGTGTACATACAAATAAACCCCTAATTTATAATATATTAGATTTTCTAAATTATTATAAATTAGGGGGTAAATATTTATTTACCTTTTCTTTATTCCTATTACTTTAGCTTGACCTTCTATGCTTGGAGTTGTTTCTTTTTTTATTTCTTTTACTTCTTCAATAATTTTTTCTTTTTTTGTTTTCTTAGATGCTGACTTTTGCGTTGAATTGTATACTTTTATTATCTCATCATATATAAGGTCTATGGCTTCAGGCTTACCTATAGTTTTGCTTGCATTTGCCATATCAACTAAAAGTTCTCTATCCCCTAAAAGTTTAAATACTGCTGTATTTAGGCTTTCTGGAGTTAGATTTTTTTCTAGAATCGCAATCCCTGCTCCTTGCTTTTCTATACTCTTAGCATTATACTCTTGATGGTTTTCAGCAGTATATGCTTTAGGTATTATTATAGAGGGCTTTCCAAGAGCTGTTATCTCAGCTAATGAAATTGCTCCTGCGCTACCTATAACTAAATCACTTGCTGCAAGTGCATTTGCCATATCTTCTAAGTAAGGTACAACCTTTTGGTATGGTTTAAGATTTATATCGCTAATGCTTCCCATAAATTCATCATAATAGCTTTTGCCTGTAGCAAATATAAAAGCTATATCTTCATTTACCATATTCTTTATTACAAGTCTCATTGCGTCATTTATTTTTCTTGAGCCTCCACTACCACCATAGCAAAGTACCATTTTTTTTTCTTCACTTATTGCTAGATTTTTTCTTGCAATATTTCTTCTTGATAATAAAATTTCTTTTCTAACTGGGTTTCCTGTGAAAACTAACTTTTCTTCTGCTGCCTCAGGAAATCTTTTATGTGAATCTTCAAAGCTTGTAAGTACCTTTGTAACTGTTTTAGATAAAATCTTATTAGTTACACCAGGAAAAGAATTTTGCTCATGTATTATGGCTGGTATTTTACCCATAGATGCATTAAATAAAACAGGTCCACTAACATATCCACCAGTTCCTATAACTACATCTGGCTTAAATTTCTTAACAATCTTTCTTGATTGCTCTAAACCTTTAAAAAGTTTAAAAACTCTTTTTACATTATCGAAGTCTATTTTTCGCTTAAAGCCTTGAACTGTTACAGTCTTTAATTCAAATCCATACTTAGGAACTATTTCTGATTCTATTCCTTTTTCCGTCCCAACAAAAATTATCTCGGCGTCTGGATGCTCATCTCTTATTTTGTTAGCAATAGCTATAGCTGGATACACATGTCCTCCAGTTCCACCGCCTGATAATAAAACTTTCATCAAATCATCATCTCCTGTTAATTAATTTTGACATGCTTTGAGATGTTTAACACTATGCCTACAGCTCCCATAAAGATGGTGAGTGAGGTTCCTCCATAACTTATAAATGGTAGTGCTACACCTGTAGCTGGCATTGATGATGTTGCAACTGCTATATTTAAAGCTGCTTGTATTCCAATTTGTGCACCTATACCTATGACAACCATACAAGCAAATACATTAGAAGTCTTCAAGGCTATTCTTACACATCTGTAGACTAAAGCTACAAATAGCATTATAACTATTATACAACCAATCAATCCTAACTCTTCTCCTATTATAGCAAATATAAAGTCATTTTGTGGCTCTGGTATATAAAAATACTTTTGTTTACTCTTTCCTAAGCCTAGACCAAACAATCCACCTGAACCTAGTGCATATAAACCTTGTATTACCTGATACCCTTTACCAAGAGGGTCTTGAAAAGGGTCTAAAAATGATGTAACACGACTAAGTCTATAGGGTTCAGCAATTACTAATGCAGCAAATAAAGCAGCCCCACTCCCTATCATAGCAAATACAATTTTCATATCCATTCCAGCAACAAATATCATTACAAAAGTAACCAGAATTACAGTACCTGCTGTTGACAAATTTGGCTGAAGTATTATCAACGCAAAAAATATCCCTGGAACTACAAGAAGTGGTACAACACCTTTTGTCAAAGATTTTATTTTATCATAATTTTTTTCAATTAATTTTGCAGTTAATATTATTGTGGCAAACTTTGCTATCTCTGCAGGTTGAAATCTTAAGCCTCCTATTCCTAACCATCTTTTTGCTCCGTTTGCTTCTATCCCTAAAGGGGTTAAAACTAACAATAATAATACTACTGCTATAGCTCCAATTGCTGTAGCATTTTTCTTCCAAAAACTATAATCTATTCTTGATGTAATAATCATAACTATAAAACCAAGTATAGCATATATTACATTCTTTTTTAGAAAATAGTATGCATCATTGTGTTTAAATGAAGATTGTATAAAACTTGCACTAAACACCATAACTATTCCTACAAATACTAAAAGCATAGTAGTATAAAATACTACTCCATCAAATTCAGTCTTCATCCTTATGTCAATTTGTTTTTTCAAATTTTCTTTAGGCATCCAACTAATCTACCTCCATTCTTCCATTTAAGTAAGTTTAGAGGTAAGAGATTATTTTAAATTGTTTACATTATCTTTGAAGTCTTTTCCTCTTACTTCAAAACTTTCATACATATCCCAACTTGCACAAGCTGGTGAAAGAAGCACTATATCTCCACTTTTTGAAATTTCATAAGAAGTCTTAACTGCTTCTTCCATATCTTTTACTATATGTATGTCATTAAATCCTTTATTTTTAGCACAATTTTCTATATTTGATGCAGTTTCTCCTAATAAGACCAATGATTTAACATATGACTTTGCAGTTTCAAGAAGTTCATCAAAATTACTTCCCTTATCCATCCCTCCTGCTATAAGTATTATAGGTCTATTGTAAGACTGTACAGCTTTTATAGTGGAATCTGGATTAGTTCCCTTTGAATCATTTACATATATTACATTTTCTAAGTTTCTTACAAACTCTTGTCTGTGTTCCACTCCCTTAAATGTCATAAGTACATCCTTTATAACATTTAAGTCAATTTTACAGACATACGCTATTGCTATAGCTGCCATACAGTTTTCTAAATTATGACCTCCAGGCAAACTTACATCATCTTTATTTAGAAATTTGATTTTATCATCTATATCTATTATTATGTCATTATTTTCTAAATATACTCCTCCATTTACTTTTTGAGTTCTTGAAAAGTAAATTACTTTCGCATTGCACTTGTCAGCTAGACTTTTTACTATCTCATCATCATAATTTAATACACAAAAATCATCAGCAGTTTGATTCATAAATATATTTGCTTTTGCTTCTATATATTTTTCCATAGTATGATGTCTATTTAAATGGTCTTCTGTAATATTTAATATAGCACTTACTTTAGGTCTAAATTCATCTATACTCTCAAGTTGAAAGCTACTTAGTTCAGTTACAAGCACAGATTCTTCATTTGAAGTTTCTATAGTATCTATTACAGGATTCCCTATATTTCCAACTACATATGTATCTCTTTTAGCTCTTGAAAAAATTTCTCCTACCAAACTAGTCGTAGTTGTCTTTCCGTTTGTACCTGTAATCCCTATAAATGTTGGATTATTTGATAATTTAAAAGCTAATTCCACCTCGCCAATTATATACTTACCTGAATTTTTTAATTTCAATATGAATGGCAAGTCTAGTGGTACTCCTGGAGATACTACAACCATATCTATGCCATCCACATCTTCTGGATGATGTCCTAATATGTATTTTATGTCATTTATAGATTTCAATTCATCAAGTATGTTTTTCAATTTATTTTCATCTTTTATATCATTTACTATTATACTTGCACCCAATTTATCTAAATGTTTAATTGTAGATATACCAGTCTTTGCAAGTCCTACTAATAAAACTCTTTTTCCTTTTAAGTCCATTTTTCATTCCCCCTAGGCCTAAAATACTGCTATTATACTTATCCAAGCTAAAACAACTGTAACAATCCAAAAAACGAATACAACTCTTGTTTCTGGCCAACCACACTGTTCAAAATGATGGTGTATTGGAGCCATCTTAAAGAATCTCTTTCTTGTTGCTTTAAAATATCCAACTTGAATCAAAACTGATAGAGCCTCTGCAAAATAAATTCCTCCAATTATAGGTATTATAAGCACTGAGTTAGTTAGAACTGAAAATGCTACAACTGCACCACCTAATGCCATTGAACCTGTATCTCCCATAAAAACTCTAGCCGGATATGAATTAAATCCTAAAAATCCTAAGCATGCTCCAACAGTTGCTGCTGCTAAAACTGCAACTTCTGTATTTCCAGCAATAGAACTTGCAAATAGCATAAAGAATACAGAAACTATTAAAGTTACTCCTGATGCTAATCCATCTAATCCATCAGTCAAATTTACAGCATTTACTATTGCTACAATTATAAACATCATTATTGGTATATATAATATTCCAACATTTATTACAAAATCTGTAAATGGTATCATAAGTTGTGAAGCACTTGATGATGATGTATATTGATAAAAAGCAACATAAAAAGACAATGCAACTTGAAGGATTATTTTTTGATATGCTTTTAGTCCAAGTGATCTTTTTAGCTTTATTTTTATAAAATCATCTAAAAAACCAATAAAACCAAAACCTGCAATACATATAAGACCTACTGCCATATCATGACTAACCTTTACTCTTGTAAGTCCAGTTATTAGAATTGCAACAATCATTATAATTCCACCCATAGTAGGTGTTCCATTTTTGGCTAGATGTGTTTGGGGTCCATCATCTCTAACTGTCTGACCAAATTTAAATTTTCTAAGCATTGGTATAAATATTGGTCCTATTATAATTACTATTAAAAACGCAATCAATGCGGTGTACGTAAGCTCTGTTATTCCTAACATCATAAAACTCCTCTCCCTTGTCAATCAACTCATTAGTTTAAGCTTATTTATTTAGATATTCGACTATTTTTTCTAATCTCATGCCTCTTGAGCCTTTTACTAAAATAGTGTCTCCTGTTTTTACTAATTTATTTAACTTGCTAAATACATCTTCTCTATTCTCAAAGTGATATATATTGGCTGAATTGAATCCTAATTGTTTTGCTTCTTCTCCAATAAACACTGAATTTTCACCTATAGTTATTATAATATCAGTATTATTCATAGATGATTTTCCGACTAATCTATGACCATACTCTGAAATTTCACCCATTTCTAGTATATCTCCAAGTATCGCTACCCTTCTACCTTTATATCTTCCAAGTATCTTTAAAGCAGCATCCATAGAATCTGGACTAGCATTATATGAATCATTAATTATTGTTAACTTTTCATTTTTTATTATGTCTAATCTCATTTTTGTCCCTTTAAAATTTTTTAAACCTTTTTTTATATAATCCAAAGAAATATTTAAACACATACCAACCAGTATAGCAGACATTGCATTATATATATTATGTTCTCCTATTGTTGGTATAAATACTTCCTCTTTTTTTCCATTTATGACACATGTAAATGTCAAACTATCCTCTTCCATAGTATAACTTTCGCAATAAATATCATTATTTTTATTGAATCCAAATGTTTTTAACTTATATACATGCTCTTTTTCTTTTAATGTAGATAAAAACTTATCATCTCCATTTACAATTAAAGTATTTGTCTCATCAAAATTTGAGGCAATCTCCATCTTTGCTTTTAAAATACCTTCTTGTGAACCTAATTTTTCCACATGTGATAATCCTATATTTGATATGACTGCAATTTGGGGATTTACTATATCCACTAGATATTTTATTTCATTGAATCCAGACATACCCATCTCTATTACAGTACACTCATGTTCTTTATTTAAATTAAATAAAGTTAATGGAACTCCAAAATGATTATTTAAATTTTTTTCATTTTTTAGTATATTTAACTTTGCAGATATGGCAGAATATATCATATCTCTAGTAGTAGTTTTGCCTACACTACCTGTAACACCTATAAATGGAATATCAAATTTTTCTTTATAATATCTTGAAATATCCCCTAGAGCTAAAGATGTATCTTTTACCTCTATTAAATTTATATCCGAACTTTCTAATTTTATTCCATTACTTTCATTTTTTATAAAAGTTTTACATCCACTATCATATGCAGACTTCATAAATGTATGCCCATCTAAATTTTCTCCAACTATTGCTACAAATGCATTTTGGGCATTTGACTCCCTGCTATCTATAACTATATCACTTACACAGTCATTATAATCTCCATATATTAACTTCCCATTAGTTGCAAGTACTAACTCTTTTATTGTTAAGCACTCCATTATTAAACTCCTCCTTTAAAACCTTAGCTATATTCTCTTAGCAACAAAAGGCAATGTATACCGTTATATATACATTGCCTACGATAACTCTTAACTTTATAATTATATACTATATTTCTGTTTTTTTGAAGATGTTTATGGGTATATGTTAATTATCTGTTACTTTTTAGTTTTCAAAATATAGGGTTATACTTGAATCTTCATTAACTTTTACTCCAGGTTTTGGGAATATATCTTTTACCTTTGTATCTTCTGGAAGTTCTATATCTGCATCTAAATCTGGTTTTAACTTCACATCTTCCAACGCCTTTACAGCATCACCAATTTTTAGATTTCTTACATCTGGCACTTTAACCTGTTTTTTTTCATACTCAGCTTTTTCTTCTTCTTTGTATACTGGTTTAACTCCTAAATATTTTAAAGAATCATTCATTATTTCTTTTACTATTGGTCCTGCTGTAGTACTACCAAATGCACTTACTCCTGTTGGTTCATCAACAATAGCAAGGACTACTATTTGTGGATCATCACAAGGTGCGATTCCAACAAATGAACATATATACTTTCCTGGAGCATACTTACCATCTATAACTTTTTGAGCTGTACCTGTTTTACCACCAAGTCTATAACCTGGTATATATGCTATCTTTCCTCCACCTTCAGTTACAACTGACTCTGCAATTTCTAGCATTTTCTTAGATGTTTCTTTAGATATAACACTTCTTACTTTTTTTGGTTTTACTGTTTCAGTTATGTTACCTTTATTATCAGTATAAGATTTTACCACTCTTGGTTGCATTAAATCTCCACCATTAGCTATTGATGATATAGCTGTTATAAGTTGTATTGGAGTTACTGATATAGATTGACCAAATGATATTGTAGCCAATTCAACTGGTCCTACATTTTTTTCGTTATACAATATTCCCTTAGCTTCTCCTGGTAAATCTATACCTGTCTTATCCATAAGACCAAAAGATTCTATATAATCATACATTTTTCCAACGCCTAATCTACTTCCTAACTCAACAAATACTGGGTTGCAAGAATTTTGTACTGCTTGTTTAAACTCTTGTGTTCCATGAGGTCTATAATGTCTCCAACATTTAATTTTTCTTCCTCCAACAGTTACACTACCTGTACATGTGAATTTTTCTCCATCTTTAATTACTCCTTCTTCAAGAGCACTAGAAGATGTAATAAGTTTAAATGTAGAACCTGGTTCATATGTATCACTTACTGCTGGATTTCTCCACATTTGATAATAGCCTTTTATTTTATCTTTATCATTATACTTTTCAAGTTCTTCTTGATAATATGGATATATTGGTGTTCTTGAATCATTAGGGTCATAATCTGGTTTTGATGCTAGAGCAAGTATATCACCAGTTTTAGGATTCATAGCTATTGCAGTAACCTTTTTTGCATTATTTAACTCATAAGCTTTCTGTACTGCTTTTTCAGTATAGTGTTGAATTACTTCATCTATAGACAACACAAGACCATTGCCTTGTACAGGCTCATAATATTTTTCCATTCCTTGTGGTATTTCTCTTCCTGAAGCATCAGTACTTACTATCAGTTTTCCAGGCTTTCCTTTTAATTTTTTATCATATTGCATTTCTATACCAGATATACCTGTTGCATCTGAAGAAGTATGTCCTAGTACATATGGTGCAAAATTCCCATATGGGTAATATCTTTGATTATCTTCTGCTACCCATATTCCACCTAATTTAGCATCTCTTATTTGACTTGCCTTATCATCATCTATCCATCTTTTAACCTTTACAAGAGCCATATTTTTTTTGCTTATTAAAGCGTAAATATCTTTATAATCTTCGTCTAAAATCTCAGCTACCTTTTCAGCAGCTTCCTTTTTATCTTCTACTTCTACAGGTTTACACCAAACCGTATACTTAGTTACACTTACTGCTAATTCTTTCATGTTTCTATCATATATAGTTCCTCTTTTGGGTTCTATTGGTATATCTCTTGTTTGCTGTTCTAGAGCTTTTGTACTTAACCAATTTCCCTTCATAAGTTGTAAGTACCCAGTCCTAATAACAAGGCAAAAAAACAATGCACATGCTAGAATAAGAACGAGTACCAGCCTTTTTTTACTTATTCTCTTTACTTTTCTCAAATCTATTCCCCCTAGTTATCCACATCTATATACTTTATTTGTCCATCTTTTGGATAGTCCATATTGAGCAATTCTTTTGCCTTTAGCTCAATTTCTTTTATCGATGTTTTTTCAGTTTTTTTTGCCTTTAGTTCCTCTAGTACTATCTCTTTTTTTCTTAAATCTTTTTGTAAATAGTAAATATCATATTTCATTTCTGAGATTTTTGAATAACCACATAGATTCAATATTATTACTGCGAAAGTTGCAATCAGTAAAATGCATTTAGCCCCTATTTTTTTATTATTTCTCTTTTTATAATTATTCTTTTTCTTATTTTTATATTCATTTAGATTCTGTATTTTATAATTTTTTTTCAAATTATCACCTCTATACTATATTTGTTGTTAATTATATCTCTTCCTCTAAAATTCCATCGCTAAATTAATACACTATTGCACAATCTAATTGTATTTTTTTCTATACACAACAAAAAATCTATAGATTCACTAATTCTTGAATATTGAACCTATAGATTATACGCTAATTTTTATTTATTTTTATCACTATATATTTTCTTTAACATATAAATCAATACACTTAAAGCAAATAATATTAAAAGTCCTGTCATCATAACTTTAGCTCCACCAGTCAACATCCCACCTACATAAGAATATACAATGGTTGCTGGTAATTGTCCTAATCCAGTAGCTATAAAGAAGGATACAAAACTCATAGATGTTAGACCTGCTGCATAACTTACAAGGTCAAAAGATATAAAAGGAAGCAATCTTGCAATTAAAATTGTATGTTTTCCATATTTATCAAAGAAATCATCTATACTTTCTAATGCAAATTTACTTGTAAGTTTTACAACCACATCTCTACCTAAAAAACGCCCAATTACAAAACAGATTGTAGCACCTGCCATTGCACTGGTCCATGACAATATAGCTCCATTTACCCATCCAAATAAGGTAGCATTTGCAAAAGTGATTAAAAATGCAGGAAGGGGTGCGGCTATTGATTGTAATATCATAAGTGCAAATGATATTATTGGTGCCCAGACTCCAAATGATAGTATGTATTCCTTAATTGCATCTAGATTTAGCATACTCAGATAAAATATCATCTGATTTACTATTTTTTTAACAGGAGGTATAAAAAAGTAAATAGCAAATACCCCCAATATAATACAAATTTTTATCAATGCTTTTTTATAATTATTCTCTATTTTTCCTCACTCCCAATATCTATTTTAATTATATTATAACAGAAAATATTTTTCTATATTGTCGATTATACCATAGTTATTTTCTATTCTAATAAAAATCATAATAGCTTTTAACTACAATTAAGAACCTTATTATTTTATCACATATCTAGACCTTACTCTTAAATTATATAATTTATATTCTTTCCGCTACTCTTAACTTAGCACTTCTTGAACGTGGATTTATTTCTATTTCCTCCTCACTAGGTAATATTGGTTTTCTAGTTATTATTTTTACTTCAGATTCTTTGTCACATTGGCATATAGGCAAATGTTGTGGACATATACAATCTGATGCTAGATATTTAAATGCATTTTTTACTATTCTGTCCTCTAATGAGTGAAATGTTATTATACAGATTCTTCCATCTTCATTCATTATAGAGGAAGCATCATTTATCATCTTTGTAATTACTCCTAGTTCATTATTTACTTCTATTCGTATAGCCTGAAAAGTTCTTTTAGCTGGGTGAGGTCCATCTATTCTAGCTTTTTTAGGAATAGCCTTTTTAATTATATCAACCAATTCACCTGTAGTTTCTATTGGTTTATTTGCTCTTTCTTCAACTATAAATTTAGCTATACGTTTAGCCCAGTTATCTTCACCATAATCTTTTATTATCTTAGATAGTTCATCTTCTGTATAAGTATTTACAACATCATATGCAGAAAACTCACATCTAACATCCATTCTCATATCAAGTGGTGCATCTTGCATATAAGAAAAGCCTCTATCAGCTTCATCAAGTTGATGAGATGAAACTCCTAAATCAGCTAATACACCATCAATCTTGTAAACTCCTATTTTTTCTAATTCCTCTTTTATATTTTCAAAATTACTATGAACAAACTTCACTCTACTTTCGTATTCACTCAATCTCTCTTTTGCTGTATTTATAGCGTTTTTATCTTGGTCAAACCCTATAAATAATCCCTTATCTGACAGTTTTTTTACTATTTCCCTAGAATGTCCTGCTCCTCCCATAGTACAGTCAACATACACTCCATCTGGCTTTATATTTAAATTTTCTATACACTCATTTAAAAGAACTGATACATGATGAAATTCCATATTTACCTCCTTTATACTCACTATTTAAACTATTATTAACTAATATTATGTTTATTTTTCTTTGATAAATAAACATGTGCAATTATACCACCAATAACTCCAATCAAGCTTATCACTTGTGCCATTCTAAGTGGGCCTAACATTAAACTATCTGTTCTTAACCCCTCTATAAAAAATCTTCCAATTGAATATAAAGTTATATAAGTAACTATAACTTGCCCTTCATATTTTTTATTTTTTCTAAATAGTAATAAAACTATAAATATACCAAAATCCCATATGGACTCATATAGAAAAGTTGGATGCACTTTTACTCCATCAACCATTATTCCCCAAGGTAAATTAGTAGCACCTCCATGTGCTTCTCCATTAATAAAATTTCCCCATCTACCTATAGCTTGTGCTAAAGGCATTCCAAGTATAACTGTATCAGCCATTTTTAAAAAGTTAATATTTTTAATCTTAGTGTATATATAACCAGCTAATATTCCACCAATTAACCCTCCATGTATAGCAAGTCCACCACCTCTAAAATTAAAAATTTGAGATATATTTTGAGCATAATAACTCCAATTAAATACTACATAATAGATTCTTGCACAGATTAGTCCAACCGGAATTGCTATTATAGCTATATTTAATACATCATCTTCTTTAATTCCCACTCTTTTTGATTCTTTTATTGCTATTAAAGTCCCTAAAATCATTCCACATGCCATAAGTATTCCATACCACATGATGTCTATTCCAAACAGTGTAAATGCTATTCTATCCATAACGTCACCTCTTTGTATTAATTAAAAATATTTCCAAAGCAATTTAGTATAATTACAATTAATTGTAATTATACTA
>NZ_JAGWCX010000008.1:0-78719 GCF_020657775.1 Clostridioides sp. ZZV14-6345
TGGGTGCATAGCTCAGCTGGATAGAGCAACGCCCTTCTAAGGCGTGTGTCCGGGGTTCGAATCCCTGTGCGCTCATTAAGAAAAGTTTACTATAGAATATAGTAAACTTTTATATTGTTTAAAAAGACACAGGATACATGTATATTACCTGTGTCTTTTTCTTTATAAACTTTAAACTATGTAAGAGTTACAGTATATTCATTAATATTGTAAACGTATGAAGGCTAATGTATAATAGTCTACAAGAAGTTTATGAAGGTATAAGTTATATGAAGTCTCAATTGGATAGGAGCTATATACATTATATTGTATAGTATTAATATATTTAAATAGCTTATGAATTTATTTATAAAGAAATTCATTTTACCTAAATAATAAGTATAAGTAATTATAAAAGAAAATTAGATACTATAAAGAATTGACAATTTAATGTAATATTTATAAGTTATGCTAAATGAATTATTATACTATGGATAATAGATATATGACTTTGAAAATATATGTGTTATTTTGGTTATAGAACAACTTACTTAGGTATAGAAGATAAATTTTGATGGTGATTTATAGTAAGACTATTAAAATAAATTTATCTAAACTAAATATCAAATAAATTACTACTTCAATATAAAAATGATATTAATAGGACAATGTTGATAATAGATAATATTTAAATTTTGCAGTTGTTTGTAGTTGATAAGTAGATTATTAAATTTTTACTAATGAATATATATTAAGTAAAGATATATTAAAGATATTTTATAGCATAAAATTGCATTAAGGCGCGAGTACTATTTTGTATTCGCGCCTTGATGGTTTGAATTATTTGAGTAAAAACTAACTTTAATAAAAATATATATTTATTGAATTGATATTTTTGATGTGTTTAGAGATTATTTAACAATCTCTGAATATAAAACTAGAATTATTTACACAAAAGTTAAATAGTTTGTATAGAGTTAGATTTATATAGTATAATACTTAGTGTAAATAATTAAGAAGTTATCAAACAGGAGGATAAAACTGTGTTAGATATAAATTCTTTTTTAAATGGATTTTTTAATATAATATTAAGAATGAGTATATATGATTTAATTGACATATCTATAGTAGCGTATATTTTTTACAAAATATTTATGTTTATAAAAGATACAAGAGCAGAACAAGTATTTAAAGGGATAATATTTCTTTTGTTAGCAACTCAACTTAGTAACACCTTTAAATTGCATACCGTTTATTGGATATCTCTTAAAGCTTTAGATTATGGAGTTATAGCTGCTCTTATAATTTTTCAACCAGAATTTAGAGCAGGGCTTGAGCATATAGGAAGAGCAAAGTTTAATTTATTTGGAAAGAATGTAAATACTTCTGAAGAAACTCTTAATAGAAATATAGAAGAAATTGTAGAAGCTTTATATTCACTTTCTAGACAAAAAATAGGAGCCCTTATCATAATGGAGAGAGAAACTAGAATAAGTGATATAATAAATACAGGAACTATTATTGATGCTGAAATTTCTAGACAACTATTAATAAATATATTTATACCAAATACACCATTACATGATGGAGCAGTTGTAATTAGAGATTCTAAGGTAAAAGCAGCTGCATGTTTCTTACCATTGACAGAAAGTAAGGACTTAAGTAAAGATTTAGGTACTAGACATAGAGCGGGAATAGGTGTAAGTGAGGTGTCTGACTGTATAACACTGATTGTATCAGAGGAAACAGGAGGCGTATCAATTGCTAAAGCAGGTAAGTTATATAGAGATATTTCTAGAGAAAGAATGATGAATATATTACGTAGTAATTTAAAAACAAATACAGAAACAAGAAGTTTTTTCAAAGGTGGTATATTTAAATGATAAATAGACTAAAAAATAATACCAAAATAAAAATAATATCATTTTTAAGTGCGATTGCACTATGGATGTATGTTATGGCTGTAGTTGACCCTGAAGAAACTAAAGGGTTTGAAGATATACCTGTATCTATAAGTAATATAAGTGATTTAAAAGATAAAAATCTTGTTATATATCCAGACGAAAAATTAACAGCAGATGTATATATAAAAGGTAGTCTATCAAAAGTACAAAGTGTTAAGAAAGAGGACATACATGTATATGGAACTATTGAAGATCCAATACAAGGACAAAAGGAAGTTTATTTAAAAGCAAACATTCCTCAAGGTGTCACTATAGAATTTAAGCATGATGTCTTAGTAGTAAACCTTGAAAAGAATATAAAAGAAAAAAGAGATATAAAGGTAGAAGTAAGTGGAAATTCAAAAAGAAATATAAATAAAATTGAACTTAATAAGGATTTTGTCGATGTATCGGGGCCAAGAACTCTAGTTAAAGAAGTAAAAAGTGTAAGAGCTAATTTAGATGTTGGCAATGAAACAGAAGATTTCTCTAAAAAATTGGAATTAATACCATTAAATAGCGATGGAACTAAAGTTGAAGGTGTAAAATTAAGTTCATCTTTTGTAACTGCGAAAATAGAATTATTAAAGGAAAAAACTGTACCAATAAGAGTAAATTTAAGTGATAATAAATATAATAATACATTGAAAAATTATAAATTAAGTAAGGAACAAGTTACAATAAAAGGTAAAAAAGAAAATATAGACAAAATAAATTATATTAAGACAAAACCTGTTGATTTAGCTGATTTAGCTAATGGAGAAGAAAAAGAAGTTAGCTTAGATATTCCAGAAGGGATAACTCTCGAGGATAGTTCTATAACAATAAAATTGAATGAGACAAAACAATTGAGTGCAGATTTTCTATATACTGCAGGTGATATTGAGTTAAGGAATATTCCAGCAAATATGGATAATCCAAGTATAATTTCTGATATAGATATAAAAGTTGTCATAGAATCGACAGAAGATTTGAGTAAGTTAAATAAAAAAGATATTTCATTGTATATTGATTTATCACAAAGCCCTGAGAAAGATAGTAAATATAAAATAAAATATGAAACAACATATCAATTTAAAAAAATAAATATAGAACCTAATATTGTTGAAGTGGAATGAACAAATATTTCGAATATTTAGTTGTTACAAGATGCGACAAAAAAACCTATAAAATTAAGTTTGTTAATTTTATGTTTTTGTTGCATCTTGTTTATTTTAGTTATATTATAAAATAAGGACAATGAGATATTTGTTAAATCTAAAAAGCACTAAATATATGAAAAAAGACTGCTCAATAGATTTAAATAAATATTTTTGAATTAAATATTTCAATTATATCTAGGAAAACGTTGCTAAACGAGTTATAATTTAATTGAGATATAAAAAGTTCTATTTCAAAAAATTCAAGATGAGGTGGAAATGCATGAGAAGTTTTGAAGAAGTAATTAAGTTTGCAAAAGAAAGAGGTCCTAAAACTATATCAGTAGCATGTTGTCAAGATAAAGAAGTTTTAATGGCAGTTGAAATGGCTAGAAAAGAAAAAATAGCAAATGCTATTTTAGTAGGTGATATAGAAAAGACTAAAGAAATTGCAAAAAGCATAGACATGGATATCGAAAATTATGAACTGATAGATATAAAAGATTTAGCAGAGGCATCTCTAAAATCTGTTGAATTAGTTTCACAAGGAAAAGCCGACATGGTAATGAAAGGCTTAGTAGACACATCAATAATACTAAAAGCAGTTTTAAACAAAGAAGTAGGTCTTAGAACTGGAAATGTATTAAGTCATGTAGCAGTATTTGATGTAGAGGGATATGACAGATTATTTTTCGTAACTGACGCAGCTATGAACTTAGCTCCTGATACAAATACTAAAAAGCAAATCATAGAAAATGCTTGCACAGTAGCACATTCATTAGATATAAAAGAACCAAAAGTTGCTGCAATATGCGCAAAAGAAAAAGTAAATCCAAAAATGAAAGATACAGTTGAAGCGAAAGAGTTAGAAGAAATGTATGAACGAGGAGAAATCAAAGGTTGTATGGTTGGTGGACCTTTTGCAATTGATAATGCAGTGTCTTTAGAAGCTGCTAAACATAAAGGTATAAACCATCCTGTAGCAGGAAGAGCTGATATATTGTTAGCTCCAGATATAGAAGGTGGTAATATATTATATAAAGCTTTGGTATTCTTCTCAAAATCAAAAAATGCAGGAGTTATAGTTGGGGCTAAAGCGCCAATAATATTAACTTCTAGAGCAGACAGTGAAGAAACTAAACTTAACTCAATAGCTTTAGGTGTTTTAATGGCAGCGAAGGCTTAATTTTAAGGGGGAAATAGGCAAATGAGTAAAATATTTAAAATCTTAACAATAAATCCTGGTTCAACATCAACTAAAATAGCTGTATTTGATAATGAGGATTTAGTATTTGAAAAAACTTTAAGACATTCTTCAGAAGAAATAGGAAAATATGAGAAGGTGTCAGACCAATTTGAATTCCGTAAACAAGTAATAGAAGAAGCTCTAAAAGAAGGTGGAGTAAAAATATCTGAATTAGATGCTGTAGTAGGTAGAGGAGGACTTCTTAAACCTATAAAAGGTGGTACTTATTCAGTAAGTGCTGCTATGATTGAAGATTTAAAAGTAGGAGTTTTAGGAGAACATGCTTCAAACTTAGGTGGAATAATAGCAAAACAAATAGGTGAAGAAGTAAATGTTCCTTCATACATAGTAGACCCTGTTGTTGTGGATGAATTAGAAGATGTTGCTAGAATTTCTGGTATGCCTGAAATAAGTAGAGCAAGTGTAGTGCATGCTTTAAATCAAAAAGCAATAGCAAGAAGATATTCTAGAGAAATAAACGAGAAATATGAAGATATAAATCTTATAGTTGCCCACATGGGTGGAGGAGTTTCTGTTGGAGCTCATAAAAATGGTAGAATAGTAGATGTTGCAAACGCATTAGATGGGGAAGGACCTTTCTCTCCAGAAAGAAGTGGTGGATTACCAGTAGGTGCATTAGTAAAAATGTGCTTTAGTGGAAAATATACTCAAGATGAAATCAAAAAGAAAATAAAAGGTAATGGTGGGTTAGTTGCATACTTAAATACTAATGATGCTAGAGAAGTTGAAGAAAGAATAGAAGCTGGTGATGAAAAAGCTAAATTAGTATATGAAGCTATGGCATATCAAATCTCTAAAGAAATAGGAGCTAGTGCAGCAGTTCTTAAGGGAGATGTAAAAGCAATACTATTAACTGGTGGAATCGCATATTCAAAAATGTTTACAGAAATGATTGCAGATAGAGTTAAATTTGTAGCAGATGTAAAAGTTTATCCAGGTGAAGATGAAATGATTGCATTAGCTCAAGGTGGACTTAGAGTTTTAACTGGTGAAGAAGAGGCTCAAGTTTATGATAACTAATGATAAAAGAATAAGAATCATAACTGGTCACTATGGAAGTGGTAAAAGTGAATTTGCGATGAACTATGTTGTTAAGTTAAGAGATATGGTTTCTGGCAAAGTTGCTATAGCCGATTTAGATGTGGTAAATGTATACTTTAGAACTAGAGAAAAGAAAGAGTTAATGAAATCTTTAGGTATACAACCAATAGATAGTTCAATTAATGCTCCAACATTAGATTTACCAGCAGTATCAGCAGAAGTAATGTCTCCTATGGTGGATCATTCATACAATTCTGTTATAGATTTAGGTGGAGATAATGTGGGTGCTAGAGTTATAGGAAGATTTAGTCATTTGTTAAAAGAAGGCGACTATGATATGCTTTTTGTAATAAATGCAAATAGGGAGAAAACTCAAACTTCTGAAGAAGTTATCCAATATATAAAAGAAATAGAAAAATCTTCTAAATTAAAGGTAACAGGTCTAATTAATAATACTCATCTTATTAGATTTACTACTATTGATGATGTTTTAAGAGGTCAAAAAGTTGCAAAAGAAGTTTCTGAAAAATGTAATATACCTATAAGATATGTTGCATGTTTAGAAAATCTTGTTGAACAGTTACCAAAAGATTTAGAAGGAGAAATTTTTCCTATAAAATTATATATGAGAGAAGACTGGATGTAGTTTGAGCTCAAATATATAGAAAGTTTAAGGAGGCTTAGGTAAATGGCTAAAGGAAAAGTATCTTTTAATCAAGAACGTTGTAAAGGTTGTGGATTATGTGTTGAAGCATGTCCAGTAAAAATCATACAATTAGACTCAAATGTAATAAACAAAAAAGGGTATAACCCAGCAACTGTTTTTGAAATGGAAAAATGCATAGGATGTGCAAGTTGTGCAACTATGTGTCCAGATGTAGTTATAACAGTAGAAAGAGATTAATTTAATTAATATTTAAGGGGGAATTTTAATGGCTAAGATACTTATGAAAGGTAACGAAGCATTTGGAAAAGCAGCTATAGAAGCTGGCTGCAAGTATTTCTTCGGTTACCCAATAACTCCACAAAGTGAATTACCAGAATATTTATCAAGAGAGTTACCTAAAATAGGTGGAGCGTTCGTTCAAGCTGAATCAGAAGTTTCTGCGATAAACATGGTTTATGGTGGAGCAGGTGCAGGAGCAAGAGTTATGACTTCTTCATCTTCACCAGGAGTTGCTTTAAAACAAGAAGGTATAACATATGCAGTAGGAGCAGAAGTTCCTTGTGTTGTACTTAACGTAATGAGAGGTGGTCCAGGACTTGGAAGTATACAACCTTCACAAGCTGACTACTTCATGTCTACAAGAGGTGGAGGAAATGGAGACTACAGAACTCCAGTATTTGCACCAGCTACAGTTCAAGAAGCTGTTGATATGATAATGGAAGCTTTTGATGTTGCAGACTATTATAGATCACCAGTTATGGTAGTTGCAGATGGTATGATAGGTCAAATGATGGAGCCAGTTGAATTTAGAGCTCCTGAAAAGAAAAGAGAATTGCCTCCTAAAGATTGGGCAACTGTTGGAACTAAAGGAAAAAGAAAACCTAATGTAATAAACTCTCTATACTTAGAGCCAGAAGTACTAGAAGACCACTGCTGGCATTTACAAGAAAAATTTGATGCAATGGAAAAAAATGAAGTACAATACGAAATGTACAAAACAGAAGATGCTGAATTTGTATTTGCAGCTTATGGAACTACTTCAAGAGTAGTAAAAAGCGCAATTGATATATTAAGAGAAGAAGGAATAAAAGCAGGTCTTATAAGACCTAAAGTATTATGGCCATTCCCATTCGAAGCATTTAACCAAATTCCTAATGCTAGAAACATATTAACTGTTGAAATGAGTATGGGACAAATGGTGGAAGATGTTAAAATGGCAGTAGAAGGTAAATTACCAGTTTACTTCCATGGAAGACCAGGAGGAATGACTCCAACACCAGCAGAAATAGTTGAAAAAGCTAAAAAAATTATTGCCGGAGAATTGGTTGCAGGAGGTGCTAGATAATGGCTGTTGTATTTAAGAAAACTGAAGGATTACAAGATACTCAAACTCACTACTGTCCAGGATGTACACATGGTATAATCCATAGATTAGTTGGTGAAGTATTAGAAGAATTAGGAGTATTAGGTGATGCTGTAGGTGTTGTTCCAGTTGGATGTTCAGTTTTAGGATATAAATATTTTAACTGTGATACTCAAGAAGCTGCTCATGGTAGAGCACCAGCTGCAGCTACAGGAATAAAAAGAGTTCATCCTGAAAATACAGTATTCACTTATCAAGGTGATGGAGATTTAGCTTCAATCGGTACTGCTGAAATAGTTCATGCAGCTGCTAGAGGAGAGAAAATAACTACTATATTTGTAAACAATACAACTTATGGTATGACTGGTGGACAAATGGCTCCAACTACATTAGTTGGACAAAGAGCTACTACTGCTCAATCAGGAAGAAATGCTGAAACTCAAGGTTATCCAATAAGAGTAAGTGAAATGTTAGCTACATTAACAGGAGCTGTATTTGTAGAAAGAGTAGCAGTTGATACTCCAGCCCATGTTAGACAAGCTAAAAAAGCTATAAAGAAAGCATTCCAAGTTCAACAAGCAGGATTAGGATTTGGAATAGTAGAAGTATTATCTACTTGTCCTACAAACTGGGGACTGGCTCCAAACGATGCTTTACAATGGTTAAGAGACAATATGATACCATACTATCCATTAGGAAATTTCAAAAATGTTGAAGTTGAGGAGGTGAAGTAAATGTCTACAGCTAGAGTAATATGTGCAGGCTTCGGAGGCCAAGGTGTTATGTCTATGGGACAATTACTTACTTATGCAGGAATGCTAGAAGGAAAAGAAGTTTCTTGGTTACCATCTTATGGACCAGAAATGCGTGGAGGTACAGCAAACTGTGCAGTAACTGTATCTAATGAGCCAGTTGGTTCTCCACTTATAACAGATGATGCAACTGCAGCTATATTATTAAATATACCAGCATTTGAAAAATTCAAAGATGATGTTGTTCCTGGTGGAAAAATAATAGTAAATAGTTCTTTAATAAAAGAAAAAGTTGATAGAACAGATGTAGATGTTTATTATATACCAGCAAATGAATTAGCAGTTGAGTTAGGAAATGACAAAGTTGCTAATATGATAATGTTAGGAGCTTACTTAAAAGTAGCTGATACTGTAGATATAGAATCTGTATTAGAAGCATTTAAGAAAGTTTTCGGACCTAGAAAAGAAAAATTCGTTCCATTAAACAGAGAAGCTCTACAAAAAGGTATGGATGCTGCATGTTCTGGAGCAACTAACTAATAAAGAAAAAAGATGTCAAAAAAAAGACAATAGAATTATTTCTATTGTCTTTTTTGATGATAAGTATTAAAATGTTTTTATGACTGAAATTAAGAGTATAATGATATTTTATGAACTGTAAAAATATAATACAAATTGCAAGCTTTTCAATTATGAAAGGAGAATCTTTAGTGAGAAAGTATTTTGGAACTGATGGAGTCAGAGGAGTAGCAAATACAGAATTAACATGTGACTTAGCATATAAACTTGGTAGAGCTGGTGGTTTTGTTTTAGCTCAAGGAGACCACAGAGTAAAAGTAGTGGTAGGTAAAGATACAAGAATATCAGGAGATATGTTAGAAGCATCTTTAATATCAGGACTTATGTCTGTTGGATGTGATGTTATTACTGTTGGAATAATACCAACACCTGCAGTGGCATATTTAACTAGAAAATATGGTGCTGATTGTGGCGTGGTTATATCTGCATCTCATAATCCTGTTGAATATAATGGAATCAAATTCTTTAATAAGAATGGATATAAATTAGATGATGAAATTGAATTAAAAATAGAAGAGTATATAGATGATATAGACAAAATTGAATGTTTACCAATTGGTGAAAATGTAGGAAGAAGATTACATGAACATTATGCACAAAGGGACTATGTAGACTATTTGAAATCAATAATAAGCACTAATTTTAAAGGGTTAAAAGTAGTATTGGATTGTGCAAATGGTGCATCATATAAAGTAGCACCAATAGTGTTTGACGAATTAGGAGCAAGTGTAATTTCAATAAATAGTTCACCAGATGGAAATAATATAAATTATAAATGTGGTTCTACACATCCAGAACAACTTCAAAAAGCTGTTTTAGAACATAATGCTGACCTAGGTCTTGCATATGATGGAGATGCTGATAGATTAATTGCAGTAAATGAAAAGGGTCAAATTGTTGATGGAGACCATATAATGATATTGAGTGCTTTAAGTTTAAAGAAAAATAATAAATTAGCACAAGATACTTTAGTAGTTACAGTTATGAGTAATATAGGATTGACAATAGCTGCCAAAGATAATGGAATAAATTTATCTACTACAGCAGTTGGAGATAGATATGTTTTAGAAGATATGGTTAAGAATGGATATAATCTTGGTGGAGAGCAATCTGGACACATGATATTTTTAGATTACAATACTACTGGAGATGGAGTGCTTAGTTCTCTAATACTTGCAAATATAATCTTGCAAGAAAAGAAACCTTTATCAGAACTTGCATCAATAATGAGTCAATATCCACAAGTATTAGTAAATGCAACAATAAAAAATGAAAATAAGAACAAATATATGGAATATCCAGAAATAAAAACTGAGATAGAAAGAATAGAATCTATTTTAGATGGAAATGGTAGAGTTTTGATAAGACCATCAGGAACTGAGCCATTAGTTAGAGTTATGTTAGAGGGTAAAGAGGAAGGTCAAATAAAAGAATTAGCAACAAATTTAGCTAATCTTATACAAGAAAAATTATCGTAATTTACAAGGGTATTCTCAGATATAAAGACTGAGGACACCTTTCTAAGCGCCAGAACTTAGTTATAGACATAATTATTAAGTAATATATGAAACTAAGTTGACGAGGTCAGAGTTAATCGAATTGTCGGCGGATGCTCTGCGGTGTGTTTACCATCGAAAAACTTCTTTAAATAATAGGAGTAATCCTATGGACAAAGGGAAGCCAAAGTAAACTTATATGACCTAACTCTTAAAATATATAAATAATATTTTTAGGAGGACACAAATAATGTGTGGAATAGTTGGATATTTAGGAAGTAGAAAGGCAGCAGAAGTTATAGTAGAAGGGCTTTCTAAGTTAGAGTACAGAGGTTATGACTCAGCAGGAGTAGCAGTTAATAGTTCTAATGGAGAAGAGCTTAATATTAGAAAGTTTAAAGGTAGACTTTCTGTACTGGCAGAAGATTTAGAAAAGAATCCTATTGATGGAAATTTAGGAATAGGGCATACAAGATGGGCAACTCATGGAGAGCCATCTGATGTAAACTCACACCCTCATTTTAATCAAGCTAAAACAATAGCAGTTGTTCACAATGGGATAATAGAAAACTATATGGAAATAAAAGAAGAACTAATTGCTGAAGGTGTTAAGTTTGAATCTCAAACAGATACAGAAGTAATAGCACATTTAGTAGATAAATACTATGAGGGTAATTTATTAGATGCTGTATACAAAACTATATCAAAATTAAGAGGAGCTTATGCATTAGGTGTTATATGTAAAGAACATGGAAATGAATTAGTTGCAGTAAGAAAAGATAGTCCTCTTGTAGTTGGTGTTGGTGATGGTGAAAACTTTGTAGCATCAGATATACCTGCTTTATTAAAATATACTAGAGATGTTTATTTCTTAGAAAATGGAGAAGTAGTTCATCTAAAAAATGAAAATGTAACAGTTTATGACTCTAATAGAAATCTTGTAGAAAAAGAAGTATTTCATGTAACTTGGGATGTAGAGGCTGCATCTAAAGGTGGATATGATTACTTTATGTTAAAAGAAATTCATGAGCAGCCAACAGGAGTTAGAGAAACTCTAGAAAGAAGACTTGATGATAATGGAAATATAATCTTAGATAGTATAAATATTTCTAAGGAAGATTTAGAAAAAATAAATAAAGTTTATATTGTGGCTTGTGGAACAGCATATAATGCTGGTTTACTTGGCAAGTATGCTATAGAAAAATTGGTAAATATACCAGTAATAACTGATATAGCATCAGAATTTAGATATAGTGACCCATTTGTAGATGAAAATTCATTAGTAATATTAGTTAGCCAATCTGGTGAGACAGCAGATACTTTAGCAGTATTGAGGGATTCAAAGGCTAAAGGAGCAAGAATACTTTCAATAACTAATGTTGTAGGTTCATCTATAGCAAGAGAATCAGATGATGTATTCTATACTTGGGCAGGACCTGAAGTAGCAGTTGCATCGACTAAGGCATATACTACTCAAATAACTTCTTTATATATGATAGCTTTAGACTTTGCTATCAAAAAAGGAACAATAACTAGAGAATCTTATGATAGTATGATTTCTAAGATGAAAGAAATACCATCAAAAATACAAGAGATACTGGACAATGAAGAATATATAAAAGATGTTGCTAAAACAGTTGTTAGTTCTGAACATGCATTCTATTTAGGAAGAGGAATAGATTATAGTTTATCAATGGAAGGTTCATTAAAATTAAAAGAGATTTCATATATACATGCAGAAGCTTTTGCAGCAGGAGAGTTAAAGCATGGAACAATAGCTCTAATAGAAAAAGGAACTCCTGTAATTGCTATAGCTACTCAAGAGAAATTATTTGAAAAAATGGTTTCTAATATGGAAGAAGTGAGAGCAAGAGGAGCTTATGTTGTAGCAATCGCTCAAAGTCATAATAAAGATGTCGAGAAAGCTGCTGATAAAATAATCTATATACCAAATTCAGATGATATTTTATCTCCTATATTGGCTGTTGTACCAATGCAATTACTCGCTTACCATGTTTCTGTATTAAGAGGATGCGATGTTGATAAACCAAGAAATCTAGCAAAGTCAGTAACAGTTGAATAAAAACAGATTAAAAAGTGCATAGATAATATCTATTAGAAAAAACTCATTCTATTTGTTATAATGTTATAGAATGAGTTTTTTATTATAGATTAAAACTATTGATAATCTGGAGGTGTATTTGTATAAAAGAAGTAAAACTAAAACTAGAGACATTAAAAAAAATCGAAAAAAATAATGATAATTGTATAAATTGCAAAAAATGTTTTAATGTATGCCCTATGATGAAAGAATTTGGAAACTCACCAAGAGAACTTATGATAGATATTTTACAAAATAAATCAATAGATAAAAATATACCATATTCCTGCATGCTATGTGGAATATGTAAGATAGAGTGTCCAAAAGATATAGATTTAAAAGAAATGTTTTTTAATATAAGGAAAGAAATATTCCAAGAGAATCAGAAAGAATTAAATGATATAGGATATAGAACAATAAAATTCCATCAAACTAATAGTTTCTCTCGATTATTCTCAAAACAATTTATTAAAAAAAACACTAAGAAAATTTTTTTCCCAGGGTGTAGCTTTTCTAGCTATAGTAGTGACTTAGTATTAAAAACGTATAAGTATTTAGAAAATCATATAGAAAATATATCATTAGTTTTTGAATGTTGTGGCAAGCCTACTTTTTCTATGGGAGATACAAATAAATTTGATGAATATTATTCTAAAATAGACAAGCTATTTAGAGAAAATGATATAGAGGAAGTAATCGTTGCTTGTCCAAATTGTTTTAATACTATAAGAAATAATAGTGATATAAAAGTGATTTCAATATGGGAGGTAATAAAAGAATATGGACTTCCAGAAAAACTAAACAATCATTATGATGATCTAAATCAGAAATTTTTATTACATGACCCATGTCCTATAAGAAATGAACATAATATACATGAGTCAGTTAGAGAGATACTAGATTTTATGGGAATAAAAGTAATTGAATTTGAAAAAAATAGAGAGAATACAGAATGTTGTGGTTCTGGAGGTATGGTAAGGGTTACTAATAGTAAAGTTGCTATAAACCAGACCCAAAATAGAGCAAATAATGAAAAAACAGATTATGTAATCTCATACTGTCAATCTTGTTGTGAGTCTATGTTAATGGCAGATAAAAAAGTACTACATGTATTAGATTTTATTTTTGATGTTGATGTTATAAATAAAAATAGATTAACCCAGAAAAAAACATTATCTATTAAAAAATGGAGCACAAGGTATAAAGGAATAGCATTAGCAAAGAAGATGAATATAGAAACTTAATAAATGCACATAAAAAGTATATAAGCTAATGAAAGGAAATGATATGTTAGATACACATGCAAGAAAATATGTAGAGCCATTTATAAGCAAAGGAGCAGAGTTCTTTTTAAAACTTAAATTAACCCCAAATAACGTAACAATAATAGCGCTTATAGTTGGAATATCTACGTCTTTATTTATATATCTCGATATGAAAGTGCTAGCAATAATTACATTATGGGTTTCAGGATACTTAGATGCTGTAGATGGTGATATGGCTAGAAGTAGTAATAAAACATCCTTATTTGGAACATTAATGGATATTACTTTTGATAGAATAGTAGAAATAAGTATGATTTTAGTATTTGGTTTGAAGATGATTGATGTAAGATTAAATCTAATGATTCTTTTAAGTAGTATTCTTATGTCAATGACTATATTTTTAACTGTTGGTGCTTTAACTGATAAAAAAGGTATGAAATCATTTTATTATCAAGCTGGCGTAGCTGAAAGGAGTGAGGGATTTATACTTTTTACTTTGATGATTTTATTTCAAAGTTATATTGGGATAATAGCAAATATATTTTCTATAGTAGTTTTATTTACAGCAGTTCAAAGATTACTAGAAGCAAAAAAAATATTATAAATTAATTTTCGAGAGGGGAAAAAATGAAAAAAAGGATATTAACAATACTATTATGTTTAGGACTTATATTTGGATTGGTAGGGTGCTCAAATAACGATAAAAAAGAAGAGCCTCAAAAAGACATATTAGAAAGTAGCAATGAAGAGATTTTAAAATCTGCAAAAGGTACAACAGTTAACTTTTATGGATATGGTGGAAATGAAGTAATGAATAAATGGTTTGATAGTTATGTAATTCCAAAGATGAAAGAAGACTATGACATAACTGTAAAAAGAGTAGGAATGGATATAGAAAACATTCTTAATAAACTATTGTCAGAAAAACAAGCTGGAAATGCTAACGGCACTATAGATGTAGTTTGGATAAATGGAGAAAACTTTAAAACAGCAAAAGAAAATGAATTACTATTTGGACCCTTTGTAGATAAACTTTCTAATTATAAAAAGTATATTGATTCATCTTCTGAGGATATTACTACAGATTTTGGAGTGAAAGTAGATGGTATGGAAGCTCCTTGGGGTAAATCTCAATTTGCAGTTGTAACAGATACGTCTAAGATTAATACAAAAATAACTAATGCAGAAACACTAAAAGAAGTAATTGCATCTAATCCTGGTAAATTTACTTATCCAGCTCCACCGGATTTTACAGGAAGTGCATTTGTTAGAAATATAATATATGATGTAGTAGGATATGAGAAAGTAAAAAATTTACCAGAAGATGAAGCTAAAGTAAAACAAGCCATACAACCAGCTATGGACTATCTTAAAGAAATAAAACCATACTTATGGAATAAAGGTAAAACCTATCCTGCGACATCTTCTCAGTTAGATAATATGTATTCAGATAATGAAACTTATTTTACAATGACTTATGCTCCAAATGTATTATTAGGAAGAATCGCAAATGGAGAGTTTAGTAAATCTACAAAAGCAATAGAATTTGAAAAAGGAAATATAAGCAATACACATTTTGTTGCTATACCAGATAATTCTCAAAATAAAGAAGGTGCAATAGCATTAATAGATTTCTTAATGAGTATAGATGCACAGTCTTCTAAAACAGAAACTAAAAATTGGGGAGACACATCTGTTTTAGATATGAAAAAGATTCCAAGTGAAGATGTTAAGAAATTTAGTGAAACTATAGTATTAAAAAATTCAGTCCCAGAATTAAAAGCAGGAATAGTACCAATAATAGAAAAAATATGGATTCAAGAGGTACTAGAAAGTGAAAAGTAAAATAATTAATGATAAAATAATGCCATACTTATTAATAGCACCTGTATCTGTAATCTTGATACTTATAATGGGTGTAGGAATTATAAATTGTATCTCGCAAAGCCTAGGATTTTTTCCTCAGATTGGTCTTAATCAAATTACACTAAGTTATTATAGAGAAATTTTTAGAGATTCTAATTTTTTAGAGTCTCTTATCTTTAGTTTGAAGATTTCTTTAGTATCATCAATTCTAGCTGTTATTATAGGAATACTTTTAGCATATATAATGTCTCAAAATAGATTTTCTAAAGTTAGATATATGATTCTAAATATTCCACTAATAGTTCCACATATAATAGTTGTATTATTAGTATTTATAATATTTTCTCAAACAGGCATAGTTTCAAGAGTATTTTACCTTTTCCATATAATAAAAGATTCATCTGAATTTATATCAATGGTTTCTGATAAAAATGGAATAGGAATAATTTTAGTTTACCTGTGGAAAGGAGTACCATATATAACCCTAATGGTTTATAATATATTGAAAAATATAAATGATAATCTACAACAAGTATCTATAAATTTAGGTGCGAGTAAACTTCAAACTTTTAGATATATAGTGTTACCACTTGCAATGCCAACAATAATTTCTTCATTTATAATAATTTTTGCTTTTTCGTTTGGTTCTTTTGAAGTTCCTTTTTTAATAGGAGCATCAACTCCAAAAGCATTACCAGTTCAAGCATATCTAATCTATACTAGCTCAGATTTAATGCAAAGACCAATATCAATGTGTATCAATGTTGTATTATCTGGAATAAGTTTCATACTATTAATAATTTATAATAGATTTTTTAATAAAATATCAAAATATAATGTATAGGAGTATTTATGAATAAAAAATTTAATATAGTTCTCAATATCATGCTTGTAGTTATTATAGCTCCTATAATACTATTGGCAATATGGGGAGTTGTAAATACATGGCCATTTCCAAATCTTTTACCTAAGGAGTTTTCATTAAGAGGATTTAGATATATTTTGGATATAAGTAATCTGAATATTATTTTGAGAAGTATTATAATATCAATAATTGTAGTCTTAATCACTATTTTACTAAGCATACCAGCATCTAAAGCATTAGCATTATATAATTTTAAAGGAAAGAGATTTTGTGAGTTACTAATATTATCTCCAATTATAATTCCACTAATATCTATTGCTATGGGTATACATATAGCATTTATAAGAATAGGTCTAGCCAATAATATTTTGGGAGTCATTATTATAAATATACTTCCATGCATACCCTATTCAGTTCGAATAATAACAGATGTCTATAAATTAATAGGTGATAATTTAGAGATACAAGCTAAAGTACTTGGTGCAAATAGATTTAATACATTTAGATATGTTACTTTACCTTTGATTTTACCAGGGATATTGGGTGCATCAAGTATGTCTTTTATAATATCCTTTAGTCAATATTTTTTGACTCTTCTTATAAGCGGAGGTAGTGTCATAACTTATCCAATGATTATGTTTCCGTATATACAAAGTGGTGACAGAACAATAGCATCTTTGTATGGTATGTTATTTTTAACAATAAGTTTATTTATCTTAATAATAATAGAATACAATGTAAAAAAGAAATATAAGTATATTCAAAATACAAGGCTATTTTAGTTTGATTGGAGGTGTAACAATTGTCATCAGTTAAACTTGTAAATTTATGTAAAAGTTTTAACAAAATAAAAGTTTTAAACAATATAAATTTGGATATAAAAGAAGGAGAAATAGTTTCTCTTTTAGGTCCATCCGGTTGTGGGAAAAGTACTACTTTAAAATTAATTGCCGGTATTTTACATCCTGATTACGGAGATATACTTTTAAATAATGAATCCATATTAGATATACCTATAGGAAAAAGAGATACTGTAATAGTTTTTCAAGATTATTTACTATTTCCCCATATGACTTTATATGAAAATATAGAATTTGGACTTAAGATGAAAAAAATAAACACGAACATAAGAAAAAGTAAAATAAATAATCTTATAAATTTAGTTAAGTTAAAAGGATATGAAAATAAATATCCAAGTGAACTCTCAGGAGGACAACAACAACGTGTGGCAATAGCGAGGTCTTTAGCAATAAATCCAAAGGTGTTATTATTAGATGAGCCATTCTCAAATTTAGATATTAATTTACGAAATGATATGAGAGAATTTGTATTAGGATTACAAAAACATCTAAAGATAACAACCATATTAGTAACACATGACAAAGAAGAAGCGTTGATGATGAGTGATAGAATAGCAGTTATATTAAATGGTGAAGTTAAACAATTCGACACTCCATGCAATCTTTATGAAAATCCTAAGAGCAGAGAAGTTGCGAATATATTTGGAGAAAAAAATTATTTAATAGGAAATATAAGAAACGGCGAGTTTATAAATGATATAATTTCTATTAAATTAAATAAATATGAAAATATAAATATAGATAATGTCGAGTTAATGATACCAAAAGAAAATATAATCCTAAAAACGATTAATAATGATATAGGAAGAGAAGGGACTATATTAAAAAAGAGATATGCAGGAGATAAAGTTTACTATGATGTAGATATTGATGGAATGGTATTAAAAGCTAGTAGTAACAATAATTTATATGATATAAATGAAAAGGTAGATGTGCTTATAGAACCAAAAAAAATTCTATTCTTTTCGCTTGAAATATAGAAAAAAACTATAGATGTAAATTAAGTAAATAAGTATCAAATATATTTTAATTTTGTTATAATGAATTCGAATACCATAATAAAATAAGATTTTATATAAAAAAGGAATATTTTTAATATTTGGAGGGTAATTTTATGAAGTTTAGTAAAAGATTTAAAGTTTTAGTTATTGGTTTAACTTTAGTATTAACATTAGGGAGTGTAGTTGGTTGTAATTCTAAAGAATCAGAAAAATCAAAAGAATCTTATCAAAGCCAAGATAAGGCTAGTTATAAGGAAGCTACAGGGGAAGAAGCTGTAAAAATGATGAAGAAAAATAAAGAGTTATTGATACTAGATGTAAGAGGTGCAGAGGACTATGCTAAAGGTCATATTACAAATGGTATAAATATATCAGTAGATGATTTAGAAGATAAATTAAGTGATTTAGAGGGATATAAGGATAAAACTATATTAGCATATTGTAATTCAGGTAATAAAAGTGCAAAAGCTGCTGAAATATTAGTAAAAAATGGATTTAAAGATGTATATAATGCAGAAGGTGTAAAGGATTTTGATTATGGATTAGTTACGTATAATGATATAACTGCACCTGAAATGTTGAAGTTAATAAGTGAAAATAAAGATGCTATAGTAATAGATTCTAGAAAGTCAAAAGAGTTTGAAACTGGACACTTAAAAGAATCTATCAATATACCATTGGAAGATACAGAAAAGAAAATGGGAGAACTTGATAAAAATAAGAATATAATCTTATACTGTAGAACTGGAAATAGAAGTGGACAAGCAGCTAAAATACTTTCAGAGAATGGATTTACAAAAGTATACAATTCAATTGATGGCGTAGATGAATATGATTTTGATTTAGTTAAGTAGATTTAAAATAATAAAAGATTGAGTAGAAATCCGAGTACAAATTATGTCAAAGAAATTCAGAGAAGAATATAGGAGAAGATTTTTTGCTAATGTTAAATCAATTTCTATAGAAGATTTTGAAGAGAAAGTACAAGATGAGTCTTTGGATATAGTTTATACTCGTTTAAATGAGGTATTAACATATGCAAATTTTATGGTATGGAGTATTGATGATTTAAATACAATTGAAACAGGAGAGCAAGATAGAATTTTGTAAAAAATATAATAGAATTGTTTAAAATGAAGGTATATTCAGTTTATTGAGTTGAATATACCTTTATTATGTTTTAAAATATAAATGTAGTTATAATATGATTATATAAATATAACTTATTTAAACATATTATTAGCAACATAGAATTATAAATTTGTATTATGAGGTGTGAGATATGATTAGCAAAGACAAAAAAGTAAAGTTAAAAGCGGAAGGTATATTGGCTCAAAGCCAGGAAGGATATTTCTCAATAAGAATATTGAGTAGAGCTGGAAACTTTACAGCAGAACAACTTATCAATTTATCAAAGTTATCTGAAAAATACGGCAGAGGTTATTTAGGTGTTACAACTAGATTAGCTGTTGAAATACCATGGATAAAGTATGAAGATATAGATTCAATAAAAGAAGATTTGAAAGCAGTAGGTTTAAAACATGGTGGTACAGGAAAAAAAGTAAGACCATTAGTTGCATGTAAAGGCACTGTATGTCAACATGGAATCTATGATACACAAGAACTATGTGGAAAGTTACATGATTCATATTTTGGGTATGATTTGCCATCTAAAACTAAGATTACTTTAGTTGGATGTCCAAACAATTGTGCAAAGGCTAATACTAATGATGTGGGTATTGTAGGACAAGTATATGTAAAATTTAATGAAGATAAATGTAAGAATTGTGGATTGTGTACATCATCTTGTAGACAAAAATCAGTTTATATGGAAAACAAAAAATTAGTGTGGAACGAAGAAGAGTGTGTAAATTGTGGTAAATGTGCTCAAGTATGTCCATTTGGAGCTATGGAAGTTGATAAAAAAGGGTTAGCCGTTTATCTTGGTGGTAGAATGGGAAGAGGTTATAGATTTGGGGATAGACTTAGCAATTTATATACAGAAGAAAATATAGAAGAATTAGTGCAAGACATATTTGATACATATAAAAAATTAGCAAGCCCAGGAGAAAGAATAAGTAAAGTGTTAGAGAGAATTGGTATTGAAGAGTTTGAAAGACATTTAATGAATATAAAATCCCAAAGTGCATAAAAATATATATTGAGAAAGTATATCTCTCTTAAATTTGTTAATAATTCTATTATACAGAAAAACATATTTAAGGGGGATTTTTTATTATGAAAAGAATAAAATTAGCTATAAGCTTTTTTATATTAATGATTATAGGAGTAACAATATCTTATGCAGATACAAGTATAAATACTAGATATAATAGATTAACTAATGCTCTTGAAATTTCAGAAGCAGATTTCAAATTTTATAATGTCAAAATTAATTCTGTTATAAATTATAATTTATCAAATCAGGAATTTTATAATATTTTTATAGAAATAATTAACAATCTAAAGTTAGATGAAAAAGGAATAAATTGGAACAAAAAAGGGTCTGGCGATAAAATGCAATTGTGTGCTACTATAAAAGGTAGCGATAAAGAAATTTCTATAAAAGGAATAAACAAAAATAATAAAGAAAGTTACATAATAGTTGACATATTGGATAACAAAGTATATAAACATAAAGAGGATATTTGTAATAACGTAGAAAATGTGTTAAATAAATATTCATATCAAGTAGATGTGTCTGCTTGTATTGTTGGAGAATACACAAAAAGGTTACAAAACAACAAATATGATGATATTTTACAAAAAATATTATATAATATGAGTGCTAAGCAAATAGATAAAGTGAAGGACGTAAACTTTTTATCTATAACAGCATATAGTAAAGTATTAAATGATGATGATTTAGAATATTTAGGGGAAAAAATTAATTTAAATATAGGAATCAAATACAATGAGGATGATGAAAAAACACTCATATATATTGCCACACCAATTATAAAATTAGATTATTAATTATGAGGAGATCAAAAAATATGGCTAAGATAATAGTAAAAAAGAGTAATCCACTTAAAGGTAGTGTTAAAATAGATGGTGCAAAAAATGCAGTTTTACCAATAATAGCAGCGACTTTATTAGCAAACGGAAAATCAACATTAAATGGAGTACCAAATTTAAGAGATGTTCATGTTATATCAGATTTATTGAGACATATAGGAGCAGAAGTTGAATATAAAGAAAATACACTTACTGTTGATGCAAGTAATATAAAAACTTGTGAAGCTCCATATGAGCTTGTAAGAAAAATGAGGGCTTCTTTTTTGGTTATGGGACCATTACTTGCTAGATTTAATAGTACAAAAATTTCTATGCCAGGAGGATGTGCTATAGGAACAAGACCTATAGACTTACATCTAAAAGGATTTAAAGCTTTAGGAGCAAAGATAGAGATGGACCATGGTTTTGTTGAAGCAGCAACAGAAAAATTAGTAGGAAATAAATTATATTTAGACTTTCCATCTGTTGGAGCAACTGAAAACATAATGATGGCAGCTTCTTTAGCAGAGGGTACTACAATAATAGAAAATGCAGCAGAGGAGCCAGAAATAGTAGATTTAGCAAATTTCTTGAATGAAATGGGAGCAGATGTTAAAGGCGCAGGTACTAACACTATAAAGATAAACGGTGTTAAAGAGTTAAAAGGAGCAGAGCATAATGTAATTCCAGACAGAATAGAAGCAGCAACTTATATGGTTGCAGCAGCTATGACAAAAGGTGATATAACTGTTGAAAATGTTTTAATGGAGCATTTAAAACCAGTCGTAGCTAAATTAAGAGAAGCTGGTTGTGAAATTACAGAAATGGACAATTCTGTAAGAGTAGTAGGTCCTAAAGTATTAAAACCAATAGATATAAAAACTTTACCACATCCAGGATTTCCTACAGATGTTCAAGCACAATTTATGGCTATGCTTACTGTAGCTAATGGAACTGGTGTAGTTATAGAAACTGTTTTTGAAAATAGATTTATGCATGTTGCTGAGTTCAATAGAATGGGTGCTAATATAAAAATAGATGGAAGAAGTGCGGTTGTTAATGGTGTAGATGAGCTACATGGTGCAGCAGTAAATGCTACTGATTTAAGAGCAGGGGCAGCACTTATTTTATGTGGTCTTATAGCAGAAGGAGAAACTCAAATAGGAGAAATATACCATATTCAAAGAGGCTATGTTGATATAGATAAGAAGATAACAGCATTAGGTGGTCAAATCGAAATAGTAGAAGATTAATAATTGGTTTAGAGAAGAAAGTTATAAATTAATAGGGTTGTTCATATACTTAAATACAAGGTTTTAAAAGCTAAGGAGGAGAGTATATGAAGAACTCATTGGTTGTTTTGTTAGGATTTGTGACTTGCTCTGTGTTAGTTCCATCACTTATAACTTTAGTGTCTTATAAAAATATAGAATTAACTGAAAAACCAGAGAGACCAGTATCTATAAACAAAACTATTAAAAAAAGTGATATTAAGGACAAAAGTAATAAAGAAGAAAAAAAAATAGTGAACTATGAAACTGTAAATAAAAAAACACCAGTCATTAACGTTTATAATCATATAACAGGAAAAACTGAAAAAATGGACATGGAGAACTATTTATGTGGCGTACTAGCTGGTGAGATGTCATCAGAGTTTGATATAGAAGCTTTAAAAGCTCAATCTGTAGCAGCTAGAACATATGTAGTATATAAACAGGAACATAGTAAATCAAGTAAACATAAAAATGCAGTAGTATGTACTGATTATAAACACTGTCAAGAATATAAGAGTTATGATACTCTTAAAAAGCTGAATGGTGAAGAATGGATTAAAAATAAATATTCTAAAATCCAAGAAGCAGTTAGAGAAACTAAAGGGCAGATAATAACTTATAATGATAAGGCAATACTTCCTCTTTATTTTTCTACATCTTCAGGGAAAACTGAAAATAGTGAAGAAGTATTTTCTGCAAAATATCCTTATCTAAAGTCTGTAGAAAGCCCTTATGATAAGTATTCTCCTAAATTTGCATCAACTCTTAAAATAAGTAATACTGATTTTGTTAAGAGTCTTAGAAGATCATATAGCACTATTGTTATAGATGTGAATAATTTAAGCAAACAAGTTTT
Organism: Clostridioides sp. ZZV14-6345; assembly: GCF_020657775.1. Lineage (NCBI taxonomy): Bacteria > Bacillati > Bacillota > Clostridia > Peptostreptococcales > Peptostreptococcaceae > Clostridioides > Clostridioides sp. ZZV14-6345. Next base: position 23,312 of record NZ_JAGWCX010000008.1, read on the forward strand.
AATAACTAAAAGAAGTGATGCTGGAACTGTAGAAAAAATAAAATTAGGAAATAAAGAATTGACTGGAAAAGAAATTAGAACTGTTTTTAAGTTGAACTCTGCAAACTTTGACATAAAATTTGGAGAAGGATACATAGATTTTGTAGTAAAAGGATATGGTCATGGCGTTGGAATGAGCCAGTGGGGAGCAGAAGGAATGGCAGAAGAAGGCTATAAATATTATGATATATTATCACATTACTACACAGATACAAAAATAAAAGATATATACTAATAATTGTATAAAATGCTAAAAACACGTCAATAATCCAAATGTAGAAATATATTTGGAGGTGCAAAATGAAGAAAAAGCTGTTAGAAAAAGATGGTTTTTATTTATCTTTATTTGTATGTGTTTGTTTATTAGCAGTAGGTGGAGTTTGGTTTACAAATAATAATGTAGATAAATTGGCTTCTAATAAAGGCATGATAGAAAATGCTAATAAAGATAGTGAAGAGGAAATACATTTAATTGAAAAAGATAAGAAAGATGCTATTCCTACTGCAACGGATTCAAAACAAAACTTAGAAAAAGCTAAGTCAAAAGAGGAAAATAAGTCAAGTGCAACAAAATTAAATTACATTGGAGATAAAGTAATAAAAGGCTATTCAGAAAAAGAACCTAGTTATTCTAAAACACTTGATGTTTGGGAAACTCATAAAGGTGTAGATATTAGTTGTACTAAAGGTAAAGAAATAAAATCTCTATTAAACGGAATAGTAGTAGATGTATTTAACGATGAAGAATATGGAGAATCAGTAAAAATAAAAAGTGACAATAATATTGTAGTAGTATATTCAAATCTAGATAAAAATGTTAGTGTTAAAAAAGATCAGAAAATAACAGAAGGACAATCTCTAGGTACTGTAGGAAGTACTTCACAGGTAGAAAGTGAAGAAGGTATACATGTACATTTGGAGGCATATAATGGAGATAAATCTATAGACCCAATGAGTCTAATTAAGTAAAAGTATAACAAGTTTAATCATATTTGGTTAAGCTTGTTATATTTTTTGGTGTTTTTACATATATATCATTAAAGCTATTATGTGAGGGGGGTAATCTTTGAGATCTCATATAGAGGAAAGGGCCATAGTGGTAGCAAAATATATACTTGAAAAAAACACTACAGTAAGACAAACCGCCAAGACATTTGGAGTAAGTAAAAGTACAATTCATAAGGATGTTACAGAAAGATTGAAGGAAATAAATCCATCCCTTGCCAAAGAAGTTAAAAATGTGCTAGACAAAAATAAATCAGAGAGACATATTAGAGGGGGATTAGCAACGAAATTAAAATATGAGAAAGAACATAAAAAAATGTAGGTTAAAAACCTACTTTTTTTATTGAATTAAATTATTGTAAGAAATATATTAAATAATTATAAATAGCAAAATAATAATGCTCTCAAAACATTTATTTTCTCTTGATTAAAGCGAGTTTTTTGTATATGCTTTATTATAGGAGTATTAAAATAGGCTTATAATATAACCTAATATAGAAATGAAGGAGTTGAAAAAATGGCTGGAGCTGATATAGGCATAGATTTAGGTACTGCAAATGTACTTGTTTATGTTAGTGGTAAAGGAATCGTTTTAGAAGAACCATCTGTTGTGGCGATAGACAACAGAACAGATTCTGTTTTAGCTGTAGGAGAAGAAGCTAAAAAAATGATAGGGAGAACACCAGGTAACATAGTTGCTATAAGACCTTTAAGGGATGGTGTAATTTCAGATTATGATGTAACTGAGAAGATGTTAAAATCTTTTATAGATAAGATAGCTGATAAAAAGGGATTTGGAAGATTTTTTATGCCAAGAATTATGGTATGTGTACCAACAGGTGTTACAGAAGTAGAAAAAAGAGCAGTAGAAGATGCAACTAGACAGGCTGGAGCTAGAGAAGTATATATCATAGAAGAGCCAATAGCAGCAGCCATAGGAGCTGGTGTAGACATATCACAACCTAATGGTAATATGATTATAGATATTGGTGGAGGTACTGTAGATATAGCTGTAATATCTTTAGGAGGAGCTGTTGTAAGTGAATCTATAAAAGTTGGTGGAGATAGATTTGACGATGCTATAGTCAAATACATGAAAAAACAACACAATCTTCTTATAGGAGAAAGAACAGCAGAAAAAATCAAGTTTGAAATAGGTTCTGCATTTAAGAGAGAAGAAGAAAAATATATGAAGATAACAGGAAGAAATTTAATTACAGGGCTTCCTAGTTCTATAACTATAAATTCAACAGAAATGTTAGAAGCACTTAGAGAATGTGTTGAGCAAATAGTAGTGGCTACTCATGCTGTTTTAGAAAAAACACCTCCCGAGCTAGCAGCAGATATAGGAGATGTTGGTATAATAATGACTGGTGGAGGTTCATTATTATATGGATTAGATAAAATAATAGAACAAAGAACAGGAATAACTGTTACAATAGCAGATGAACCATTATCTTGTGTTGCAAAAGGTACAGGAATAGCTTTAGGTTCAATAGACTTACTTGAAACTGGTGGGTCTTTTAAAAGAAAATAATTAGGAGAGTTTTAGGATGCTAAATATAGATGAAATAAAAAAATTAATACCACATAGATATCCATTTTTATTGGTAGACAAGATTATAGAGTTAGAAGTTGGAAAAAGAGCTGTTGGCATAAAAAATGTAACAGTTAATGAGCCATTTTTTCAAGGTCACTTTCCAGAATATCCTTTAATGCCAGGAGTATTAATAGTAGAAGCTCTAGCACAAGTGTGTGGAGTTGCAATGATGTCTGTAGAGGAAAATAAAGGAAAATTAGGTGTATTTGCAGGTATAGATAAAGTTAGAATTAAGAGAGAAGTAAGACCAGGAGATACATTAACGATGGAAGTTGAAATGACAACTCTTAGAAGAAATATAGCTAAGGCAGATGCTAAGGCATATGTCGGTGAAGAACTTGTCTGTAAAGGTGAATTAATGTTTGCTTTAGTAGAAAAGTAAAAACTTGAAATATAAAAGTAAAAAGGTAGATAATTTAGAGTATTTAATCAGATGCTCTAAAATATCTACCTTTTTATATAAAGAATTTTATCAGTTAGTTTATATTGGGATTAAGTGGATACCAATAAAGCTAAGGCTATTGTTTCGGCTAAGTCCAATATAAAGCTAAGACGTATATTATTAAATGAAAGTCTATTATTTTCATCAATTTTATCTACAATTCCTACTATAGAATAATTTCCTATTTGAGGTAGTTTTTTGCCAACACCTTTTCCGGGCAGGATAGGTCCTTCTCTAATCTGTATATTACCTATGTTACTCTGCGACCCCAAGCAAGCATCTATAGCCAAGAAGTTACCTTGTATATGTGTATTTTTTATAGTATCTAGAGACTCATATATATTTAAGGCGTGAATAGGGTTATCTAGTGTACCGTAAACGGGGTATTTAAAGTTACTGTTTTTAAGTATTGTTCCAACTAAAGGGCCTAAAGTATCACCTATAGCCCTGTCTGTTCCTATGCAAACAACAATCGTATTTTCATTAATTATAGTTTTTAGAACTGAACTTAGCATCTGTATAACATCATCATCGCTGTAATTTACTTTAGCTAAATACAATAGGAACACCCCCTTCAAAAAAATATATGAATAAAAAGCATTAAAAAGACCTAACTTTAAATTTCAGATAGACAGAATATTTTATTTGTCTTACAAAAAAAGGAATAGAAAAAATATGACTAAAAATATTGACAAAATTTAAAAAAAATAGTAAGCTAGTAAAGTAAAATAAAACTTAAATCTTGATTACCTTATCAAGAGAGGCTGAGGGATAGGCCCTGTGAAGCCCAGCAACCACCCAAATGGGAAAAGGTGCTAATTCCTACAAGACAAAAGTCTTGAAAGATGAGGTCAGTTAATTAGTATGTAATTACGATTATTAACCTCTTCTTATTAAGTAGAGGTTTTTTATTTTGAGTAAAATTTCTAAAATTAAAAATAAGGTAAAATCTATAATAAAAATTAAGAATGAATAAGGGGGAATAAAAATGGCAAGACATTTATTTACGTCAGAATCAGTTACAGAAGGACATCCTGATAAGATATGTGACCAAATATCAGATTCAATATTAGATGCATTATTAGAAAAAGACCCACAATCCAGAGTAGCTTGTGAAACTACAGTTACAACTGGTTTAGTTTTAGTAGCAGGAGAAATAAGTACATCTGCTTATGTAGACATTCCTAAGTTAGTAAGAGAAACAGTAAGAGAAATTGGATATACAAGAGCAAAATATGGATTTGATTGTGATACTTGTGCAGTTATAACTTCTATTGACGAGCAATCTGGAGATATAGCTATGGGAGTTGATGAAGGTCTAGAAAGTAAGACTGGAGAAGAGATGGAAGAAGAAATAGAAAAGGTTGGAGCTGGAGACCAAGGTATAATGTTTGGATTTGCATGTAATGAAACTCCAGAGTTAATGCCACTTCCAATATCTTTAGCACATAAATTATCAAGAAGACTTACAGAAGTTAGAAAGACAGGTCTAGTTGATTATTTAAGACCAGACGGAAAAACTCAAGTTACTGTTGAATATGAAGGAAGTAAAGCTGTAAGAGTACATACAGTTCTTATATCAGCTCAACATTGTGAAACAATATTAAATGATAAAATAAGAGAAGATTTAATTAATCATGTTATTAAAGAAGTTATACCATCAGAATTACTTGATGAAGAAACTAAAATTTATATAAATCCAACTGGAAGATTTGTTATAGGAGGACCTCAAGGAGATACAGGTCTTACAGGAAGAAAAATAATAATAGATACTTATGGTGGATATTCTAGACATGGTGGAGGAGCTTTCTCAGGAAAAGACCCTACAAAAGTTGATAGATCTGCTGCTTATGCAGCTAGATATGTTGCAAAAAATATTGTTGCAGCTGGTCTTGCAGATAAATGTGAGATAGAACTTGCATATGCTATAGGTATAGCTAGACCATTATCTATATTTATAGATACTTTTGGGACAGGTAAAGTTTCAGAAGAAAAACTTGTTGAATTAGTAAATAAACACTTTGATTTAAGACCAGGAGCTATAATAAGAGACTTAGATTTAAGAAAGCCTCTTTATAAAAAAGTTGCTGCTTATGGTCACTTTGGTAGAACTGATATAGATTTACCTTGGGAAAGAACTGACAAAGTTGAACAGTTAAGAAAAGATGCTTTAGGTGAATAATTTTTAACTAAAAAGCTGTTAGAATGTAATTTTATGATTACTTTCTAACAGCTTTTTTATTATGAGTTAAATATTTTTAATAAATATTAATTTCTCATCATATAATAAATTAAACAATATTTAATTAGATTAGTACATTTTGTTTTACAATACTATATTAAATTTATACATATTATAGGATATATGTTAAAAACTAGTTAAGATTGTGTTAACTGATGTTAAATAATTAAAAATATATTGAAACATAACAATAATGAGTCTAATATAATCTTAATAAACTTACACTTTAAAAATAATTTTAATTAGGGGGAGTAGTGTATGTCAGGTAAAGTAAATATTAAAACTGTTATAAGCTTTGCTGGAGCTTATGTAGCTACTGTAATAGGTTCTGGATTTGCAACTGGTCAAGAAATACTGCAATTTTTTACGTTTTATGGATATGCTGGTATTATAGGAGGAATCATATCTATGATACTATTTTCATGGTTTGGAGCAGAAGTTATAGAGAAGGGAAGAGAATTGAAGCTTAAAGAACCAATAAAGATTTATCAAGTATATTGTGGAAAGTATCTTGGAACATTCTTTGAATGGTTTGGACCATTGTTTTTATTTGGAACATTAGTAATAATGATTGCAGGAGCAGGAGCTACATTATCAGAATACTATGGATTAAATCCATATGTAGGTAGAATTGGTATGGCAATCGTTTCTCTAATAACTGTTTCATTAGGTTTGACAAGACTTTCTAAGATACTAGGTAATATAGGTCCTATAATAATAATATTTACACTTTTAGTAGGAGCAATTAGTTTATTTAGTAATATTGATGCTTTATCAAATGCAGGAACTATGGTCGATAGCTTAAACATTAAAACTGCTACATCAAATGGATATTTCTCAGGAGTGCTTTATACATGTTATAATGTAATAATAGTAATAACATTCTTGACAGGAATGGGAGCTTCTGCAGTAAATAAGAAAGACGCTGTGTGGGGTGGTATAGTAGGTGGAGTAGCACTTATGGCAGCAGCTATAATGATGAATTTAGCATTACTTTCAGACATAGGAAATATATATACAAAAGAGATACCAGCACTTTACTTAGCTGATAAAATATCTCCAATAATAGGTATTTTATTCTCAGTAGTACTTTTGTTAGGGATATATACTACAGCTGTACCATTACTATGGTCAGTAACTAACAGATTTGTAGAAGATGACCACCCTAAATTTAAAATTATAACAATAGTAGTAAGTATATTAGCTTGTATAGGAGGTCTACTGCCATTTGATAAACTAGTAGGTACACTATATCCGTATACAGGTTATATGGGAATTTTAATTTTATTATGCATGCTTTATAGAAGAATCACTAAAACCGAGGGGTACAAAGAAAATAAATCTGAAATAAGTTAGTATTATGAATACATTTATGAAATCTAATTTGTACGCTAAACATAGAGTAATTAAAATAAAATAGCTATTTAAACATGGTACCTGTATCTTATGGTACCATATTTTTTGGATGCAGATTTTTTTTGTTTCTGATAAAATGTATAATAGTTGGAAATTACGTTAAGTATAAAAATATAAAACTTTTCTAGGACTATCATAGTTTTAACAGATAAGGTATACTAACGTTTAAACGGAGCGATTATTAGTATTTTTAGGAGATAAAAATGGAAAAATTAGAAGGAATGATAAGTGAAATAGTCTTTAAAAATGAAGATAATGGCTATACAATAGCTCATCTGGTAAATGAAAGTGATGAAATTGTCGTTGTAGGATGTATGCCTACTTTGGCAATTGGAGAAAGTATAGAAGTTGAAGGAAAGTGGGTAAACCATAAGATTTATGGGACTCAATTTGAAGTTAATAGTTTTATGCCAGTGACACCATCATCCTTAGAAGGAATTTATGTTTACTTATCTTCTGGAATGATACATGGTATTGGTGAAAAAATGGCTAAGAGAATAATTGATAAGTTTGGTGTAGATACATTAAATGTGATACAAAATTCGCCAGAAAAGCTACAAGAAGTAGAGGGGATAGGAAGTAAAAAAGTAAAACAAATAGTAAAAAGTTATGAAGAAGATAGAGAATTGAGAAATATAATAATAGAGTTGTCTCCTTTTGGAATAACACCAAATTACTGTCTAAAAATATATAAGAAATATAAAAGTAGTGCAATAGAAATTATAAATAAAAACCCATATCAACTTGCTGAAGATATAAGAGGAATTGGATTTAAGGTAGCTGATAGTATAGCAAATAAAATTGGTATAGATAAAAATTCTAAAGATAGAGTTTGTCAGGGCATCTTATATACTTTAAATAAATCTCTAAGTAACGGACATACATATTTACCAGAACATGTTCTAATACAAGATTCAGAAAAGTTATTAGAGTTAAATGGAGAAATAATAAAAGAGTGTATAGTGATGCTAGTTTATAACCAAAAAATACATATAGAGAGAGTAAACAATGAAAATCTTATATATCTTATGCCTTACTATTTAGCTGAAAATGGAGTATGTAGCCAAATAGTAAAATTATCACAGTATGAATTTGAAGACTTAAAAATAGATATAGATAGTGAGATTAATGCTTTAGAAGAAGATAAAAAAATTAAGTTAGCAGAAAAACAAATTTTAGCAGTCAAAGAATCTGTTAACAGTGGAGTATTAATTATAACTGGTGGTCCAGGAACTGGTAAAACAACTACTATTAATGCTATTATAGATATATTTGAAAATAATGGGAAAAATGTAACTTTGGCAGCTCCAACGGGAAGAGCAGCTAAGAGAATGAGTGAAACTTCTGATAAAGAGGCGAAAACTATACATAGGTTATTAGAGATGGGGTTCTCAACAGACGATGATTTAACTTTTTTTAAGGATGAAGAAGACCCAATAAATTCAGATGTAATAATTGTTGATGAGGTATCAATGGTAGATATTATCTTAATGTACAATTTGCTTAGAGCTATAAAGCTAGGAACAAGAGTAATTTTGGTTGGAGATAGTGACCAATTGCCTTCTGTAGGTGCTGGAAATGTACTTAAAGATATGATTGATTCTAATATTATAAATGTAGTTAAATTAAATGAAATATTTAGACAAGCACAAGAGAGCATGATAATTGTAAATGCCCATAAGATAAACAATGGAGAGCCCCTTTATTTAAATACAAAAGGGAAAGATTTCTTTTTTATAAGAAAGTCTACCAATGAAGAAATTTTAAATGAAATAATAGGATTAGTTAATGAAAGATTACCTAAATTTTATAAAGTTGATAAATTGAAAGATATACAAGTTTTATCTTCAATGAGAAAAGGTGAGTTAGGAGTTACTAATCTCAACATAGAGTTACAGAAGTATCTTAACAAAAAAGAAAAATTTAAAGTTGAAGAAAGTTTTTCTAAAAGATTATTTAGAGTTGGCGATAAGGTAATGCAAGTAAAAAATAATTATACAAAAAAATGGGAAACAGAAGACCAAAAAGAAAGTGGAGAAGGTATATACAATGGAGATATAGGATATGTTTATCACATAGATAAAGATAAGAAAACTATTTATGTATTATTTGACCAAACTAAAATTGTATCATATTTATATGATGAATTAGATGAAATTGATCATAGTTTCTGTACAACGATACATAAAAGTCAAGGAAGCGAATTTCCAGTTGTAGTATTGCCAATAACTTGGGCTCCTCCTATGCTACTTAGCCGTAATTTGTTATATACAGCAGTAACAAGAGCAAAAAAATTAGTTGTATTAGTTGGAGATGTGAAATATCTTGAATATATGATAAAAAATAACAGAGTGAATCAAAGGTATTCAAATTTAGGATATAAGCTGAATAAATTCAAGCGAGAAGGGCTGTTGATAGAATAAATATGAAAATATACAATGATAACTTTATTAAGAGTTTTAAAAATATGATTAATAAATGTCTGGATTTTATATATCCTGAGAATATAAGTTGCATAATTTGTGATAAATCTATAAAGAAAACAAATACTTATTCAATATGTAAAAGCTGTTTTAAAGAGATGAATTTTATACAGGATGGTTGTATGAAGTGTGGAAAGCCAATAATACGTCATTCAATTGAAAAAGAGTTTGTTGAAGAGTGTAGCTATTGTTTTAATAAAGATTTTTATTTTGACAAATCAATATCCTGCATTGAATACAATGATGTAACTAAAAAGATAGTATTAGGGCTAAAGTATAATCAAAAAACATTTATGGCTAAATATATAGCTCAGATAATGAAAGAAAAATTGTATTTAGAAAATATAAAATTTGATTATATATTATTTGTTCCACTTCATAAAAAAAGGCTAAATAAAAGAGGCTTTAATCAGGCACAAAAAATAGCATTTAATTTAAGTAAAATGGTAAATATTCCATTATTGGATTGTATAAGTAGAAAAAAATATACAAGAATGTTATATAAATTAAACAAGAAGGAACGAAAAGAAGAACTAAAAAATGTATTTGTCGTCAAAGAAAATATCAAATTAATAAATAATAAAAATATACTTTTAATAGATGATATATTTACTACTGGTTTGACAACAAATGAAATTTCTAAACTTTTAAAATTATCTGGTGTTAATAAGGTCTTTGTATTGACTTTACTCACAAAAGCAAATGATAATTATGTTATGGAATAATCTTATATATTGACAATTTTAATTTAAAATATTAAAATGGATAAGTGATATTTAGGTCTGTGGTTGAAAGTCCAAGCCAGTCGCAGGCAAAGGGATCCACGTAAGTTAACACTAAAAATTGGGTTAATGATCATGGTGCGGCTTAGAAGTAAGGCCTACCGATAATAAAATCGAGAGAGAGTAGTAGTGCGGCGAACCCAAGCGAACCCTCCAGTAGGCGAGTGTGGGGTCAAAAACCAGGTCAGCTAAATATCATATTAAAAGAGAGCTAGCATAATACTTTTATGTGTAGCTCTTTTTTATATATAATAAATTCAGGTTGAGTCATAAAGAGGTGATATGTTTGAATAAAAGACAAGAAAATTTATTGACAACATTGCTATTAAAAGAAGAATTTATAAATGTCAGTGAGATTGCTAATGATTTTGAATGTTCAGAAAGGACAATAAGAAATGATTGCAAATATATTGATGAATGGTTATCCACTTTTTGTAATGCTTATATAAAAAGAAAACCTAATATAGGAATTAAATTTAGTGGAGATGGTACAGATAAGATACTGGTAAATCAGAAGTTACGAGGTGAAGTTAAAAGAGTAAATAGTGAGCTTCATAAGCAAGTTGAGATATTAAATTTATTGCTTTGTAACAATAAAAAAGTCACTTTGAATGATTTATCTAATAAATTGTATATAAATAAAAATATTGTCAGAGAAGAAATAAGTAAATTATCAGTGGCATTAAATAATTATAACTTAAATATCTCAACCAAAAAAGGTAGTGGTATATATATCGAGGGGGATGAGAAAGACATAAGAATAATGCTAGTATCATTCTTATTTAAATACATAGATAAATATAGGTTAAATATAGATGAAATAGAATATTTCCATATAGTAGATATAATAATTGTCAAAAACATAATGTCCACTATAGAGGATAATATGGATATAAGGCTTACAGATATATCATTTAAGCAATTGATGTTATTTTTACTTATAAACATAATACGAATAAGGCTAGGAAATTCTTTAAAAATATCAAATGCCAAGAAAGAACTTAAGCTAAAAATACTTATCTTAGGTATAGAAGATGAGCTAAAATCTAATTTATCTATAGCATTAAATTACGAAGAAAAATTGTTTATAGAATCCCTAATATTTGGTATGAATAAACAAATAAATAGTAGCAATACTAAAAAATCACTATATCTAAATGAAGAATTAGTAAATTATACAAAAAAAATTATAAATTTAGTATCAGAAGAATCAGGAATAAATTTCAATAATGATAGATTACTTTATGAGCAATTAATATGTCATTTGAATTTTACAATGCACCAAATGAAAAGTAATGTTTACTTAGAAAATCCACTTTTAGATAATATAAAGACTAAATTTTGTTTTTTATTTACAGTAATATCAAGTTCAATAGAAATTGAATTAAAAGGAAAACAAATAACTGAAGATGAAATCGGTTATCTTACACTTCACTTTCAAACCTCTCTGGAAAGAAAATACAATAAAAAGGAACCAGATAAAAAAGCAAGTATTGTATGTCCATTTAGTTTTGGAGTAAGTATGTTATTAAAAGTAAAGATAGAAAAGAGATTTGATAACATAGAAATTGTTGAAACATTAAGAGAGGAAGATTTAAAAAGAGATAACTTTAATAAGAAAATAGATTTTATAATTGCATTTCAAGAGTATGAGAATATTCAAAAGCCAATTTTTATAACAACACCATTATTTACTGATGAGGATGAAAACAAACTCAAAGAGTTTACAAACAAAATAAAAGAAAAAGATACTTCGTATAAGCTTATGAACAGATTAATGATGTCTGATTATTTAATAAGGGAGTTAGAGCATGATGATATTTATGAAGCTATAACATATTTAACTAATTTATTAATTGAAAAACATTATGCAGAAAAAGAGTATTTACAATCCATTATAACAAGAGAAAAGTCATACCCAACCAATGTTGGTAAAGGAATATTATTCCCTCATGGAGATATGAAATATATAAAGCAATCTGTTCTATGTTTTGCAAGGTTAAAAACACCAATAAAAATTAGAAATGGAAAGGATATAAAAATTATACTTTTATTAGCTTATAAAAAGGATGATGATAGAAAAGTATTTAGAGAATTATTTAAAGAAATATCTAATTTAACAGAAGATGAAAATATGCTAGATATTCTAAGTAAATGTGATATTGAAAAAGTAAAATATATTCTTATATAAAATTCATAGTGAAATATGGATAAGCACAAAATTTTCCATGTGATGGAAAAAGTTGTGCATGTTTTTTTGTTTTTATGCGATATTATATGTTTGTAAGGTATAAATAAGCTAAAAGCAGATAAGCAACTTAGGAGGAAAAAATGGAAGAAATAGTTTTAAAAATTATAATTCATGCTGGTAATGCAAAATCTATGCTTTATGAAGCACTTGATTGTGCAAAGGAAAACGATTTTAAAAAAGCAGATGAATTAATGGAAAGTGCGAATGAAGAAATCTTAAAAGCACATAAAGTACAAACTGAACTTATACAAAGGGAAGCTGGAGGAAATAAGTCAGATATATCTATCTTATTGATTCACTCTCAAGACCATTTAATGACTTGCATGAGTGAGAGAAATCTTGTAAAAGAAATGATTATATTAAGAAAAGAAATTCAAAAATTAAAATAAAAAAATTAAGGGGGATTTAAAAGAATGAAAAGAAAAGTATATTTATTTTGTAGCTTTGGGATGTCAACAAGTTTACTTGCAGAGAAAATGCAGAAGGTAGCAGATGAACACAATTTACCAATAGAAGTAGAGGCATTTCCAATAGCAGAGATTGATAAAATAGTAGGAGAAAAAAATCCAGATTGTATATTATTAGGACCACAAGTTAAATACATGCTAAAGGAATTAAAACCAAAATTTGAAGCTCAAGGTAAACTTATAGACATAATCAATGAAGTTGATTATGGAACTATGAATGGGGAAAAAGTACTAAAGCTCGCTATAAAGCTAATAAAATCTAAACAAGCATAGAATTACAATAAAAAATAATGAGAAATGAGGGTGGATAGATGAATAGATTGGAAAGAATACTTATGCCATTGGCTGAAAAAATAGGTAAAAACAAGTTATTAATTGCAATTAGAGATGGTTTTTTAATATCATCACCATTATTAATAATAGGTTCATTATTTTTATTAGTATCAAATTTCCCAATAAAAGGATGGAATGAATTTGTAGGTCAAATTTTTGGTCCAGATTGGGCTGTAAAATTGCAACAACCAACTGTAGCAACATTTGAAGTAATGACCTTACTAGCAGTTTTAGGAATTGGATATTCTTATGCAAAGCAAATAGATGTAGACCCAATAGCATCAGCAGCAGTTGCAATAGTTGCTTTTTTTATAGTAACACCATTTGTAATACCATATACACCAGAGGGAACAGAATTAGTCTACATGGTAACAGGTATACCACTAGGATGGATGGGTTCTAAGGGAATGTTTGTAGGTATGATAACAGCAATAACTTCTGTAAAATTATTTGCTGTAGTTGTAAAAAAAGGATGGACATTGAAAATGCCAGATGGAGTTCCTCCAACTGTATCAAAATCATTTGCAGCATTAATACCAAGTGCAATAGTTATGATAGTTTTCTTTTTAGTTAAGATAGCTTTTGAAGCTACACCATATGGAAGCATACATGAATTTATATTTAAATTTTTACAAATACCATTATTAAAATTAGGAAATACTTTAAGTGCTACAGCAATCGCTTATGTATTCTTACATCTATTCTGGTTCTTTGGAATAAATGGAAGTAGTGTTGTTGGGGCTGTGTATAATCCCATATTAAAAATTCTATCAGCTGAAAATTTAGCTGCTTTTCAAGCTGGTACAAAACTACCGAACATAATAACTGCTCAATTTCAAGACATGTTTGCAACATTTGGTGGAGCAGGTAGTACATTATCATTAATTATAGCTATGTTATTAATATGTAAAAGTAAACGTATAAAGTCAATAGGAAAATTATCAATTTTACCAGGAATATTTGGTATAAATGAGCCATTGATATTTGGTCTACCAATAATGCTTAATCCAATACTATTGATACCATTTGCACTAGTTCCAACAGTAAATATAATAATAGCTTATTTCTGTATGTCAACAGGATTAGTGCCACTTACAAATGGAGTTCAGTTACCGTGGACAACTCCAATTATATTCTCTGGTTTTCTAACAACAGGATGGCAAGGTGCAATTTTACAAGTAGTACTTCTTATACTAGGAATATTTATGTATATACCATTTATAAAAATGCTAGACAAACAATATTTGAAAGACGAAAAATCAAATGTTGAAGAGGAAGATGATGATATATCTTTTGATGATTTAGTATTATAGGAGGAAGATTATGAAGAAAATAGTTATGATATTGGACCAAATACAAGCTGGAGCTGGAGGAAAAGAGAAAAGTAATATACCTCCTGCTGGAAAATCAAGCCCATTAGGACCAGGTATAATGATGGAACCATTTTTAAATGAATCTAAGGTAATAGCTACATTATTTTGTGGAGATGAATTTTTTGTAAATAACGAAGAAGAAGTAACAAACAAGATGATAGCTATGGTAAAAAAATTAAACCCTGATGTAGTAATTTGTGGGCCAAGTTTTAATTATGAAAACTTTTCTAAGATGTCGGCAATACTATCTAGAAACATAAATGATAAGACTGATATACCAGCTTTTGCAGCTATGTCAGAAGAAAATGTAGATGTTATAAACGAATATAAAAACGATATATGTATAGTTAAGACTCCAAAAAAAGGTGGAGTTGGGCTTAACGATTCATTAAATAACATATGTAAGTTAGCGAAAGCAATGGCAAATAAAGAAGATATAACTATGATGAAAGAAGAATTTTGTTATTAATTAAAGTATCAATAATTAACAAGTTTGAATATTATACTATTTACAATAAACATACATTAGTAGAATCTATATAATAAGGAGGGGAATTTTAACATGTGGGGTATGATAGCGACATGGAGAATGGCCCTAGAAGGGATAACTGAGGCATCAGAACATTTAGAAAAAGGCATGGAAGCAGGTGATGCTGTAGAGCTTGCTGTAAGAAGAGTTGAAGATTATCCATTCTATAAATCGGTTGGATATGGTGGACTTCCAAATGAAAACTGTGAGGTAGAACTTGATGCTGCATTTATGGATGGTAACACATTAGATATTGGAGCGGTTGCAGGTATAAGAGATTATTCTAATCCTGTCAGCATAGCTAGGAAGTTAAGCTATGAGAAGGTAAATAATTTCTTAGTTGGAATAGGTGCTGAAGAATATGCTCATAAAAATGGATTTGAAAGAAAAAATATGTTGACTGATAGAGCAAAGTTACATTATAAGAAGAGAAAAAAGGAAACTTTAGATAAGGGATTAAGTCCATATGCTGGTCATGATACTGTGGGTATGATATCTTTAGATAAAAATGGAAAGATGTGTGCAGCTACATCAACAAGTGGATTGTTCATGAAGAAAAGAGGTAGAATAGGAGATTCTGCACTATCTGGTTCGGGATTTTTTGTTGATAGTAGTGTAGGAGGAGCTACAGCTACTGGTCTGGGAGAAGATTTGATGAAGGGATGTATATCTTATGAGATAGTTAGACTTATGAAAGAAGGAAAACATCCACAAGAAGCGTGTGATATAGCAGTAAATGAACTTGACAAACAGCTTATCAAAAGAAGAGGAAAAGCTGGTGATTTATCATTAGTTGCCATGAATAATAAAGGTGAATGGGGAGTAGCTACAAATATAGCGGATTTTACTTTTTCAGTAGTAACTAAAGAGGAACCCCCTACTGTATATATTTCAAATAGAGTAGATGGAAAGACTATACATAAGGTTATATCAAATGAGTGGATGGAAGCATATGAAGCTAGAATAAAAGCACCAATAGAATTAAGTGAATAAAGTAGCTACATAATAAAGTAGAGTTTTTATAATAAGGAGATTTTTATGAATATCATAAGTAATAAAATAGATGAATTAAAAGAAGATTTATTAAGTGATATTATAGATATTGTAAAAATACCTAGTGTTAAAGGGGAGTCAGAAAATGGCTTCCCTTTTGGTGAAAAAGTAGGGGAAGCACTTAATAAAGCATTAGAAATTTCAGAAAAATTGGGATTTAAGATTAGAAATTTAGATAATTATATTGGTTATGCAGAATATGGAGATAGCGAAGAATATGTCTGTGTAATTGGGCATGTAGATGTTGTACATGAAGGAGAAGGTTGGAAGTATCAGCCTTATGAAGGAAAAGAAATTAAAGGAAGAATTTATGGCAGGGGAGTATTAGATAATAAAGGTCCTATAATGTCTGCTTTATATGGATTATATGCTATTAAAGAATTAAACCTAAAATTAGATAAAAAAATTAGGATAATATTTGGTACAAATGAAGAAAGTGGATTTGAAGATATACCATATTACTTGAAAAAAGAAAAAGCACCTATTATGGGATTTACACCAGATTGTAAGTATCCTGTTGTGTATGGTGAAAAAGGTATGGCTAAGATTAGAATCAAAAGTAAAAACAATTATGAAGAAGATACATTCTTAGGTTTTATAGAAAGTATGTCTGAAAATGTGCTTGTTACATATAAAGAGTTACATAAAGAAAATAGTAATATTATATTGGATATAAAGGTAAAATACGATTTTAGTTATAAACTAAAAGATGTGTTAGATGAGATAAAATGTAGTTTTCCAAGTAGTATTGAGATAGAGGTAATCTCTAATTTTAATCCTGTATACTTTGATAAAGAAAGTAAGCTTATTAAAAAACTTCAGATAGCTTATGAAAGGGTAACATCATTAGATGGAGCTCCAGTAACGACTAATGGAGGGACATATGCAAAAGTAATGCCAAATATAGTTCCATTTGGGCCTTCATTTCCAGGACAAAAAGGAATAGCTCATAATCCTGATGAATACATGGACATAGAAGATATAATATTAAATGCAAAGATATTTGCAAATGCAATATATGAATTGGCAAAGGAGTAGTTATGTTAGAGATAATAGGAATGACAGTAGAAGATGCTAAAATTATAGAAGATTGTGGTGCAGATAGAATAGAGTTAGTTAGTGCCTTAACTGAAGGTGGGTTGACACCAAGTTTTGGTCTTATAGAAAGAGTTGTTAACAGTGTAAAGATACCTGTGAACGTAATGGTAAGACATCATGCGAAAAGTTTTGTATATAGCAAAGAAGATATAAGTATAATGCAAAAAGATATAAGCGTAATTAAAGAGATTGGTGCTAATGGAGTTGTGTTTGGGGTATTGGATAAAAACAACAATATAGATGAGAAAAATCTAAATATCTTATTGAAATATTGTGATAATCTTGATGTTACATTTCATAGAGCTATAGACGAATCAAACACAATGGATAGTGTTAAAACTTTGAAGGATTATGATAAAATTACAAACATACTAACATCAGGGGGTAAAGGAAGTATAGTTGATAACATACAAATAATAAAGAATATGATGCTTAGTTCTAATCACATAAAAATTCTTTTAGGTGGAGGACTTAATTTTAATAATATAGAAAAAATAAAGGAATCAACTAAATCAAGTAATTTTCACTTTGGTACAGCTATTAGAATAAATAACAGTCCTTTTGAAGATATAGATAGACAAAAGCTTAAACAACTCGTAAATATAATTTCAAGATAGTTATAGATAAAAATATAAAATACTTAGTTTAAATAAAGAGTGTGAGTTAATTATAATTTGGGTATATGAATGTTAATAGGTATCAAATATGAAATTATTGTTGAGGGTGCTTTATCACTTTTGGATAGTATTAAATATAAATAATGAAAGAAAAGATAGAATATGGAGGTTTTAGAGGGTTTATATTTATAAAAGTTAAATGGCATATAATACATATAATTTCCTAAAATTACCAACTTATGACATGAATTCACATATTAATAAACAATTAATGGAGATTTTTGTGGATAGAAATGGATATAAGTAGTAGTAAAAATAGCTTTAAATAAACAAAAACAAGAGTTATTAACAATTTTATCCACATTATCCACAGGTATTTGTAATAATATTAATCCACATGAGTATTAAGATAACTAAAAATAATAAATAATTCTATCAATTGAATAGAAAAAATCATAAAAGTTAATAATAAAAAGAGGATTATGAGAGTTCGTGTAGAATATATTATTTAAAGTATAAATTTTCTTATACTGGCATAATTGAAGGGAGATGTACTTATGAACATAATTATATCTGGAAAACAAATCGAATTAACTGATGCAATAAAAAATAAAATCGAAAGCAAACTAAGTAAGTTAGATAATTACATCCATCCAGACACTGATGTAAAAGTTACAGTAAGTGCTAGAAAAGCAAGACAAAAAATAGAAGTAACAATAGCTACTGTAAATGGACCTATAATTAGAGCAGAAGATATGCAGGAAAATTTATACACAGCTATAGATGTGGTATACGATAAATTAAGTAAACAATTAAAAAAATATAAAAAGAGATTACAAGATAAACATAAAGATAACAAGAGTATAAGATTCCAAGATGCAGAGATAAATCTAGCTGATGAACAAGAGGATTATGGAGATGAAAATCAAGAGTTAGTAATTCAAAGACGTAAAAAATTTAGTGTTAAGCCAATGAGTGAAGAAGAAGCTGTATTACAGATGGAGTTAATAGGACATGATTTTTATATGTTCAAGAACATAGATTCAGATGAAATAGCAGTAGTTTATAAACGTCATAATGGTGGATATGGTATAATAGAACATGAATAAAGCAATTTAGATTTAATCATATTAGCTATCGATAAATAAATTATCGATAGCTTTTTAAATTAATATTAAAAGTATAGTTTTTATGGTAAAATGAATAATAGTACAATAAAGAACGAGGAGAGATGTAAAATATGAGCTTTATGGATAATTTATTCAACATGGCAGATAAAAAAGAATTAAAAAAGTTCAATAAAACTGTTGATATAATAGATTCATTAGAACCTAAGTTTGAATCTATGGCAGACTCGGAACTTAAAAATATGACAAATATATTTAAAGAGAGATTAGCAAATGGTGAAAGTATAGATGATATACTTCCAGAAGCTTTTGCAGTAGTTAGAGAAGTTTCTAAGAGAGTGTTAGGACTTAGACACTACAGAGTTCAAATGATTGGAGGTATAGTTCTACATCAAGGAAGAATAGCAGAAATGAAAACAGGTGAAGGTAAAACTTTGGTTGCAACTGCCCCTGTTTATTTGAATGCGCTTACTGGAAAAGGGGTACATGTTGTAACAGTAAATGATTACCTTGCAAAACGTGATAGAGACCAAATGGCAAAAATCTATGAGTTTTTAGGAATGAGTGTAGGTGTTATTATACATGGTCAAAATCCAAAAGTTAGAAAAGAGCAATATGATTGTGATATAACTTATGGTACAAATAATGAGTATGGATTTGACTACTTAAAGGACAATATGGTAATACACAAAGAGCAAAGAGTTCAAAGAGGATTAAATTATGCTATAGTGGATGAGGTTGACTCTATACTAATAGATGAGGCTAGAACACCACTTATAATATCTGGGCCTGGAGACAAATCAACTCACTTATATTCAGATGCAAATACATTTGTTTTAACTTTAAAACCAGATGATTATGAATTAGAAGAAAAAGATAAGGCTGTATCTCTAACAGCGTCAGGTATACAAAAAGCAGAAGTATATTTTAATGTTGATAATATAACAGATATATCTCATACAGAATTATATCATCATATAAATCAAGCTTTAAGAGCACATGTAATAATGAAGAAAGATGTTGATTATGTTGCTAAAGATGGAGAAATAGTAATAGTAGATGAGTTCACAGGTAGACTTATGTTTGGTAGAAGATATTCAGACGGTTTACATCAAGCAATAGAAGCAAAAGAAGGTCTTAAAATACAAAGAGAGTCCAAAACATTAGCTACTGTAACATTCCAAAATTACTTTAGAATGTACAAAAAACTTTCTGGTATGACTGGTACAGCAAAAACAGAAGAAGAAGAATTTAAAGCAATCTATAAAATGGATGTTTTCCAAGTGCCTACTAATAAACTTATGGTAAGAGAAGATTTACCAGATTGTGT
The DNA here is from genome assembly GCF_020657775.1 of Clostridioides sp. ZZV14-6345. NCBI lineage: Bacteria > Bacillati > Bacillota > Clostridia > Peptostreptococcales > Peptostreptococcaceae > Clostridioides > Clostridioides sp. ZZV14-6345. The sequence goes on from NZ_JAGWCX010000008.1 coordinate 43,499, forward strand.
ATACAAAAGTGAAGCAGGTAAGTTTAATGCTGTAGCTCAAGAAATAATTGAAAGACATAAGGTTAATCAACCAATACTTGTAGGTACAGTATCAATAGAAAAGTCAGAGTTATTGTCACAAATACTAAAGAAAAAAGGTATTAAACATGAAGTATTAAACGCTAAACATCATAATAAAGAGGCAGAAATAATAGCACAAGCTGGTAGACTTGGAGCTGTTACAATAGCCACTAATATGGCTGGCCGTGGTACCGATATAGTTCTAGGTGGGAACCCAGAGTTCTTAACTAAGAGAGAAATGAGAAGAAATGGATTTAAAGAGGAAATAGTAAATAGAGTAGATACTCCAATAGAAGGAATACCTGTAAAAGGAAATGAGATTCTATTTGAAGCTAGAGCAGAGTATGAAAAACTATTTGAAAAGTTTAAGCAACAAACACAAGAAGAACAAAAACAAGTTATAGAAGCAGGTGGACTTGCTATAATTGGTACAGAAAGACACGAGTCTCGAAGAATAGATAACCAGTTGAGAGGTCGTGCTGGTCGTCAAGGTGACCCGGGTAGTTCAAGATTTTATATAGGTCTTGATGATGACCTTATGAGATTGTTTGGAAGTGATAGAATATCTGGAATCGTAGATAAAATCGGTCTTGAAGAAGATATGCCTATAGAACATAGAATATTGTCTAAATCTATTGAAGGAGCACAAAAGAAAGTCGAAGGTAAAAACTTTGGAATAAGAAAGCATGTACTTCAATACGATGATGTTATGAATAAACAAAGAGAAATAATATATGCAGAGAGAAAGCGTGTACTAGAAGGTGAAGATTTACAAGAACAAGTACAATCAATGACTCATTCTATAATAGAAGAAGCGGTTACTCTTTATACGCAAGATAAAGGATTTGATGAAGAAGGATTTAAAGAACATATGTATAATCTGTTCTTACCAAAAGGTAGTATAGAAATCCCAGAAATAGAAAAACTTAATCCAGTTGAAATAACAGAAAAGGTTTATGAAATAGCTATGAAGATATATACTTCAAAAGAAGAACAGGTTGGATATGAGAGAATGAGAGAGGTTGAGAGAGTAATCTTACTTCAAGCTGTTGATAACCATTGGATAGACCATATAGATGCTATGGACCAATTACGTCAAGGTATAGGTCTTCGTGCTGTAGGTCAACAAGATCCAGTTATTGCCTATAAAATGGAAGGTTTCGACATGTTTGATGAAATGAATAAACATATCAAGGAAGATACTGTAAGATATTTATTTAATATAACAATAGAAACTCCAGTGGAAAGAAAAGCAGTTGTAGATGTTGAAAATCTATCTTCTCCATCAGATGGAACACTTCCAACAAGTAAAACAGTTAAAAAAGATGAAAAAGTTGGAAGAAATGACTTATGCCCTTGTGGAAGTGGTAAGAAATATAAAAACTGTTGTGGAAGATAATCTCGGAGGATTAAATGTTAAAGTTACAAGAGTATAGACATAGTATGGAGCATATAGCTTCAAATTTAGAAGAATTGAGGGTTTCTCTTTGACATGGCTTCGTTGATGGAAAAAATACAAATCAATGAAGAAAAGATGAATAAACAAGACTTCTGGAACGATAATGAGGTCGCTCAAAGAGTACTTCAAGAAAATAAATCTTTAAAAGAGACATTAGAAGAATATGAAAGCTTAAAAAACTTATTAGAAGATATAGAAGTATTGATTGAAATAGGCATAGAAGAAGATGATGATTCTGTAGAAAAAGACATAGAAAAGTCCATAGAGTTAATAGAAGAAAAATTATCTGAAATAAAAATAAAAACTCTTCTAAATGGAGAGTATGATAAAAATAATGCTATATTATCTATAAACGCTGGTACTGGTGGTTTGGATGCTCAAGATTGGGCTCAAATGCTTTTGAGAATGTATATAAGATGGTCAGAAAGTAAAGGTTATAAAGTTAAGCTCTTAGATATAATATCAGACCCTGAGGCTGGAATAAAGACAGCTACAATTCTTGTAGAAGGAACAAATGCTTATGGATATTTAAAGAGTGAAAAGGGAGTTCATAGGTTGGTAAGAATATCTCCATTTGACCCATCAGGAAAAAGGCATACTTCATTTGCATCTATAGATGTAACACCAGAGCTAGATGAGAATATCGAAGTGGAAATTAATCCATCAGATTTGAAGATAGACACATATAGAGCATCTGGTGCTGGAGGTCAACATGTAAATACAACTGATTCAGCAGTTAGAATAACACATATTCCTACAGGTGTAGTAGTTCAGTGTCAAAATGAAAGGTCTCAACATCTGAACAAAGACAGAGCTATGAGACTTTTAATGGCAAAGTTGATAGAATTAAAAGAGTTAGAACAAAAAGAAAAAATAGAAGATATACAAGGAAAATACTCACAAATAACTTGGGGTAGTCAAATTAGGTCATATGTTTTTCAACCATATAAGCTGGTTAAAGACCATAGGACAAATGCTGAGTTTGGAAATGTAGATAGTGTAATGAATGGAAATATAGACTTGTTTATTAATGAATACTTAAAAATGAATAAAACAGTTTAATAAATATGCACTGTAATAAAGATATACGTATAGGAAGGTTAGTGTTTAATATGCACTTACAGCACTTAGGCTGAGGACTACAACCCTCAGCCTTCGTTCTGTCTTATTATACTTATGAAAAAACTAACATTAGGAGTGAATAAATTGGATATAAATCAAATCTTAAAAAAAGAATTTAATCTTAGAGATGAACAAATAAATAATACATTAAAACTTATTGATGAAGGAAATACAATACCATTTATAGCTAGATACAGAAAAGAAATGACCGGCGAAATGAGTGATGTTACATTAAGAGAATTCTATGAAAAATTGATGTATTTGAGAAACCTTCAAAGTAGAAAAGATGATGTAGTTAGACTAATAGATGAACAAGGTAAGTTAACAGATGAAATAACACAAAATATAGAAAAAGCAAAAACATTGCAAGAAGTAGAAGATATATATGCTCCATATAAGCAAAAGAAAAGAACCAGAGCAACAATAGCAAAAGAAAAAGGACTAGAAAACTTAGCATTGTCAATACTAGAGAATAATTTAGATAGTATAGAAATAGAGGCAAAGAATTATATAGATGAGGAGAAAGAAGTTCTTTCTGTTGAAGATGCTTTAAAAGGTGCTAGAGATATAATTGCAGAATTAGTATCAGATGATGCTAAGGTTAGAAAGTATATAAGAGAATTAGCTTTAAGAGAAGGCATGATAGTTAGCAAAAACTCTACTGATGAGAAATCAGTTTATGATATGTATTATGATTATAGTGAAGCAGTAAAAAGCATGGCTCCACACAGAGTTTTGGCAATAAATAGAGGAGAAAAAGAGAATTTTTTAAAGGTTAAGTTAGAAATAAATAATGATAAAGTTTTAAATTACATAATAAATGAATATGTAAATGATAAAAATTTTAAAAATAAAGAAGAAATCGTAAGTTCAATAGAAGATTCTTATAAAAGATTAATTTTTCCATCAATAGAAAGGGAAATAAGAAATCATTTAACAGAAATAGCTCAAGAAAGAGCTATAAGTGTATTTGGAAAAAATGTTAAAAGTTTATTACTTCAACCACCAGTTAAAGACAAAGTTGTTATGGGATTTGACCCTGCTTTTAGAACTGGATGTAAAATAGCTGTAGTAGATAAAAATGGTAAACTACTAGATTATACAACCGTATATCCAACAGACCCTCAAAATGATGTAGAAGGAGCAAAGAAAGTTTTAAAAGGATTGATTGAAAAATACGATATAGATATAATTTCAATTGGCAATGGGACTGCATCCAGAGAATCAGAGACTTTTGTATCAGAAATGATAAAAGAGATAGATAGAGAAGTACAGTATGTTATAGTTAGTGAAGCTGGAGCATCTGTTTATTCAGCATCTGAACTTGCAAATGAAGAACATCCAGATATAAATGTATCAATAAGGGGAGCTATATCTATAGCTAGAAGATTACAAGACCCATTAGCAGAACTTGTAAAAATAGACCCTAAAAGTATTGGTGTGGGTCAATATCAGCATGACTTAAATAAAAAGAGACTAGAAGAAGTACTAGATGGAGTTGTTGAAGATTCTGTAAATAGTGTTGGAGTAGATTTAAACACAGCATCATACTCTTTGCTAGAACATATTGCAGGAATAAGCAAGACCATTGCAAAAAATATAATAGCATATAGAGAAGAAAATGGAGATTTTACATCAAGAGCACAACTGAAAAAAGTAAAAAGACTGGGAGTTCAAGCATTTACTCAATGTGCTGGATTTATGAGAATTTTAGAGGGCAAAAATCCACTAGATAATACAGGTGTGCATCCTGAAAGTTATGACATATGTAAAAAAATGATTGAGATAATTGGATACTCTTTAGATGATGTAAAGAATAAAAATATAGAAGAAATAGATGAAAAAATAAAAGAGATTGGCTTGAAAGAATTAAGTGAAAAACTAGAAGTAGGACAAGTTACTTTAAAAGATATCATAGCTGAAATCAAGAAGCCAGGAAGAGACCCGAGAGAAGAAGGTATAAAACCTATACTTAGAACAGATGTCTTAAAAATTGAAGATATACAAGAAGGTATGACTTTAAAAGGTACAATAAGGAATGTTGTAGATTTTGGTGCATTTGTAGATATTGGAATAAAAAATGATGGATTAGTTCATAAATCAGAAATGAGTAATAGCTTTGTAAAAGACCCTATGAGTATTGTTACAGTAGGTGATATAGTAGATGTAAAAGTCATTGGAATTGACTTAAATAAAAAAAGAGTCGCCTTATCAATGAAAAAGTAGATAAGTTTATGTATGATTATAATGACCAAACTCTATGTCTGTAAACACGATTCATAGAATATATAAATATTAAAAAATGTAAAAGTATTTTGTAAGAAAATAGTGTTAAAAAGAAGTACGATAGTCTTGAAAATCAGGAGGAAAATGAATGGTTTTTATAAAAAATGGTAAAATAAATACCATAACAAATGGGATAATTCATGGAGATATCCTTATAGAAGAAGGAAAAATAATAGAAATAGGAAAAGATTTGATAGCACCTTTGGATGTAGATGTAATAGATGCTAGTGATAAACTTGTGTTTCCTGGATTTATAGATGCACATACTCATTTAGGTTTGTGGGAAGATGGTATAGGGTTTGAAGGAGCAGATGGAAATGAAGAAACTGACCCAATAACACCACAACTAAATCCTATAGATGGAATCAATCCAATGGATAGGACTTTTAAAGAAGCCTTTGAAGGTGGAATAACTTCTGTTTGTACAACTCCTGGAAGTGCAAATGTTATGGGTGGTCAATGTATAGCTATAAAAACATATGGAAAAAGAATTGATAAAATGGTAATAAAAAATCCAGTTGCATCTAAAATAGCATTTGGAGAAAATCCAAAGAGTTGTTATGGTCAGGATGATAAATCTCCTCAAACTAGAATGGCTATAGCAGCATTGATTAGAGAAAATTTAAAAAAAGCAGAAGAATATCTAGAAGATATTGATATGTATGAAAGTAATGATGAAGAAGATTGTGAAAAGCCTGAATACGATATAAAAATGGAAAGTTTAATACCTGTTTTAAGAAGAGAAATTCCTTTCAAGGCACATGCTCATAGAGCAGATGACATGTTTACAGCAATAAGAATTGCAAAAGAATTCAATTTAAAACTTACATTAGACCATTGTACAGAAGGTCATCTTATTGTAGATGAATTAATGGAGGAAGGATTTCCTGTAATAGTAGGTCCATCTTTATCAGAAAGGTCTAAATTTGAACTTAGAAATTTGACATTTAATACAGCTGGAATACTTTCAAATGCAGGTCTTAATGTATGTATAATGACAGACCATCCAGTAATACCAGTTCAATATCTTCCAATCTGTGCAGGTATTGCAGTCAAACATGGTATGAAAGAAGAAAAAGCAATAGAATCAATTACAATAAATCCAGCTAAGATTTTAGGGATAGAAGATAGAGTAGGCTCTATAGAAGTTGGTAAAGATGCAGACATAGTAATTTGGGATAATTCTCCACTGGAGATTCAAAGTAATGTACTTTACACTATAATAAATGGCAAAGTAGTATATGAGAAAAAATAACTTGACAATTATTAAAAAATTAACTAATATAAGAGTGTAAGGAAAATTAAAAATCAAAGAAGATCTTCGGGGCAGGGTGAAATTCCCTACCGGCGGTATAGCCCGCGAACTACTTAGGTGGTTGATTTGGTGAGATTCCAAAGCCGACAGTAAAGTCTGGATGAGAGAAGATATTTATGGAAGATAAATAAGTTTATTTTAGTTTGTTTAAACTATATCCATAAAAACTCGAAGATAGGGTCTTCGAGTTTTTTGTTTTTCCTAAAAAATATAAACATATTGATTAGGGGGAAAATAATTATGCAAAACACAGCAAAAAGAGGAAATATGATTTCAACAAGAACTTTAGTAGTAATGTCCATTTTATCTGCAATATCTTATTTATTAATGTTTATTCAAGCACCAATACCAGGTATATTTCCAGATTTCTTAAAAATAGACTTATCAGATATTCCAGCAATATTTGGAGGAATGTCTCTAGGACCATTAGTTGGATTTGGAATAGTTGTAGTAAAAAATGTGCTACAAGCGATAACAGCAACAACAACTGGAGGAATAGGAGAATTTGCAAATATATTAATTGGTGGTTCTTATGTAATGATACTTTGTTATTCATATAAGAGAAGCAGAGACTTAAAAGGTGTGTTGATTGGTTTTGTATTAGGAACAATAGCTATGACTATAATTGGTTCATTAGTAAATTATTTTGTAATGTTGCCACTTTATGGTAAATTTATGGGACTAAACGCTATAATAGGTTTAGGTTCAGCTATAAATCCTCAAGTTCATGATTTATTCACTTTTGTAATTTGGATTATAGCTCCATTTAATGTCTTGAAGGCTGTTGTAATATCTTTAGTAACAGTACCACTTTATAAAAAAATGGGAAATATAATAAAAAATAATTAGACAAGAAAATATAAAATTTCAAAATTAAATGTATTGAATAGCCATAATTTATTTGTAACTTCAGTCCTATATTGTGATTGATATATTAAATATATTATGGCTTTATTAATTTATCAAAAAATGTATATAAAATAAGAAATATTTAGACAAATTTAATTTTTAAAATAAAGGAAGAATTAAAACGATTAACTATTAAAATATGAAAAAGGTATCTACAATATACAGAGCGAATTCATAATAAACAAAAAATAAAGCTACTATTAAAAATATATAAAGATTAATAATCAAATTTTTAATAGTAACTAATTTAATAATGATGGGAGTGTATATTCATGAGCTTATCTAAAAAAATAAAAAAACTATTTTTAGATGATAAAGGGTATTATTTTAATAGTAATTGGGAAAATATTCATATTGGTATTTATGATACAAAATTAGGAGATTCTTTAAAGTATATCACTAATGAATATATTGAAAATATGGAAAGGGTAAAGTACGATTATCGTGAATTAAAAAATATAAAAAATCAAACAGATGGTATGTGTATTTTAGCTATAAGGCAGAGTTATAAGGCATTAGAGTATGTAAAAAATCAAACAGAAGAAATATGTTTAGAAGCTATAAAGTACAACTATAGAGCACTTGAATATGTAAAAGAACAAACAGAGTATCTATGTCTTGAAGCTATAAAAAAGGATTGTAATGCACTTAAGTATGTACGAAATCAAACAGAGGAGCTTATTATAAAAGCAATAAGACACTCTTCCAATATAGATGTTGTAAGTATATTAAAGGCTTTAGATGTTCAAACAAGAGGTATATGTTTAGAAGCAATTAAAAAAGATGGCAGGTGTCTTGCATATGTTAGAGAGCAGAGTGAAGAATTATGTATAGAAGCCATTAAGCAAAATTATAAAGCATTAAAATATGTACAAAATCAAACGGAAAAAATGTGTATAGAATCTGTAAGCCAAAATGGTATGGCATTACAATATGTAAATAAACAAACTGACAAAATATGTATGGAAGCTGTCAAACAAGATGGCAGGAGTCTACAATTTGTTAATAATAAGACAGAAGAAATATGTATAAATGCGATAAGATATTTAAATAAAAGATACAATATTAAAGATGTATTATGTTACATAGATAACTATACAGAGGATATATGTATAGAGATTGTAAGACAAAATGGAAAGATGCTCATGTATATAAAAAATCAAACAGAAAGAATGTGTATTGAAGCAGTAAAAGAGAATTATAAGTCTCTTAAGTATGTAAAAGAGCAATCTGAGAGAATATGTAAAGAAGCATTAAAGCAAAATTATAAAGCAAAAGAGTACGTAAAAATTGCTATTGACGATTGTATATAAGGTGTAGATAAAGCCATCAATAGTAAAAGATAAAAAAAGATAAATACAAGTACTTTATAATAATCTAGGCTTATACTATAATTAATTAAGCAGTGATATAAATTCACATGACGATTATATCAAAATGGAGATGAATTGATGGTAAAAATATACTTAGAAAATGAAAATAAAACTAGAGAAATAGGATATAAATTAGGTAAACTTTTAAAAGAAGGTAGTGTTATCTGTTTAGTAGGAGATTTAGGGGCTGGCAAAACTACAATGACACAAAGTTTGGCAGATTCATTAGGTATAAAAGATTATATAACAAGTCCTACTTTTACTATAATAAATGAATATGAAGGGAAAATACCTTTGTATCATTTTGATGTTTATAGAATAGTTAGTAGTGATGAAATGTATGATATTGGATATGATGAATATATAAATTCAAATGGAATTTGTATAATAGAATGGGCTAATCTAATAGAAGAGATACTTCCAAAAGAATATTTAAATATAGAATTGAGATATAAGGATGAAGGAAGAGAAATGATATTAACTCCAAAAGGAGAGGTTTATAAAGAGATAGTTGAGGAGCTGACTAAATAATGAAAATACTAGGTATGGATACATCTTCTATGGCAGCAAGTGTATCAGTTGTTGAAGATGATAACTTAATATGTGAGTTTACAGTGAATAACAAAACAACACATTCACAAAAGCTTATGCCAATGATAGAAAATATGTTAAGCATAAGTGATTTAAGTATAAAAGATATGGATTTATTGGCTGTATGTATAGGGCCAGGTTCATTTACAGGTCTTAGAATAGGTATGGCCACAGTAAAAGCTATTGCTCATGTAAATAATATACCAATAATAGCTGTGAATTCTTTAGAATCTCTAGCAAATAACATGAATTTCTGTGATAGAAAGATATGTTGTATATTAGATGCACAAAAAAATCAAGTTTATTCAGCTAAATACAAGTTTGAAAATGGAGAGCTGATAGAATTAGATGGTGTTGATGTTGTAGAATTTGATACTTTAGTGGATGAAATTGTATCAAGTAACGAAGAATTTATAATAGTTGGAGAAGCTGTATACAAATATAAAGATAAGCTAGAGAATATAAAAAATATAAAAATACCCTCACAAGCTCATAATGTATCTAATGCAGGAAGCTTATGTTCTCTAGCACTAAATAAATATAATAAAAATATAGATGTACATACTTGTTATACAATAAATCCTATGTATATCAGAAAATCTCAAGCTGAAGTACAATATGATGAAAAAATGAAGAGGCTAAATAATGAAAGATAATACAAAATTAATAGCAGATGATATAAAAATAGAAGAAATGACCATTAAAGATATAGATGAAGTTTTTGAAGTAGAAAAAAATTGTTTTGAAGATTACTGGTCAAAAGAGTCTTTTAGAAAAGAGTTGTCTAATGAAGTCGCAAGGTATATAGTAGCTAAGTTAGATGGAAAAATTGTTGGATATGTGGGAATTTGGCTTATATTTGATGAAGGCCATATAAATAATGTGGCTGTTCATAGTGACTATAGAGGTAAAAAAATAGGGGACAAGTTAATAAAAGGCATAGTTGATTTATGTAAAGATAATAATATTGCATCTATGACATTAGAAGTTAGAGCATCAAATAAAATAGCACAAAATTTATATAGAAAATATGGATTTAAAATGGGTGGAATAAGAAAAGAATACTACAGTGATAATAAAGAAGATGCAATTATAATGTGGAACCAATTAAAAGAGGTGTAGAGTTTATGAGTGATATAATAACATTAGCTATAGAAAGTAGTTGTGATGAAACAGCTGCATCAGTTTTAAAAAATGGTAGAGAAGTACTTTCAAACATAATCTCTACTCAAATAGAGACACATAAAAAATTTGGCGGTGTAGTTCCTGAGGTAGCTTCAAGAAAACATGTGGAGAATATTGATATAGTTGTTCAAGAAGCTTTATACAAAGCAAATATAGGATTTAGTGATATAGACCATATTGCAGTTACATATGGACCTGGATTAGTAGGAGCTTTATTAGTAGGTCTATCTTATGCTAAGGCACTTGCATATACCTTGAATATTCCACTTGTAGGAGTGAATCATATAGAAGGTCATCTAAGTGCAAATTATATAGAGCATAAGGACTTGAAACCTCCTTTTATAACATTGATAGTATCTGGAGGTCATACTCATTTAGTAGAAGTTAAAGATTATGGTAAATATGAAATTTTAGGAAAGACAAGAGATGATGCGTCTGGAGAAGCCTTCGATAAGATTTCAAGAGCTATGAATTTGGGTTACCCAGGAGGGCCTATTATTGATAATTTAGCTAAAAAGGGAAATAAGTATGCTATAGAATTTCCAAGAGCTTATTTAGAAGAGGATAGCTATGACTTTAGTTTTAGTGGTCTAAAATCTTCTGTATTAAATTATCTAAATGGAAAAAGGATGAAAAATGAAGAAATAGTAGTTGAAGATGTTGCTGCATCTTTTCAAGAGGCTGTAGTTGAAGTTTTAACTACTAAAGCATTAAAAGCAGTAAAAGATAAAGGCTATAATATCATAACTCTTTCTGGTGGAGTTGCTTCTAATTCAGGTCTTAGAGCTAAAATAACAGAGCTTGCAAAAGAGAGTGGTATTGTTGTTAAATATCCTCCTCTAATTTTATGCACAGATAATGCAGCCATGATAGGGTGTGCAGGATATTATAATTTTATAAATGGTAAAACACATGATATGAGTCTAAATGCAGTTCCAAATTTAAAGATAAATCAGTAATATGAACCAAATTTATAAATATATTAAGAAATTGTTTTAAAACAATAAATAAAAGTAAAATTAAATATAATAAAATAAGTTCAGTATATATTAAAACTTGAAGTAAAACTATATATAACCTTTATATTCTGATGAATTTCAATGTGTTTAGGATATAAATATTATTTATGGTTTGAATTTGCTTCAAGTTTTATTTTTTTGTAGAAAGATTATTTTAAAAAGTGGGTAATGTGCCCTTTTTTTTCATTGTAAAAAAGTTTTATACTAATTATAGAAATATTAAGGAGGGGAAGAAATGAGTCAAAGTAAAGAAGAGAAAATAAGAAGTATTTTGGAAGCAAAAAATATTAAGTCAAATTTTCAGAATAAAGAAAATTTAAATGAATTTAATGAAAAAAAAGCAAGTAAAAGAGCTGACGATTTATTAAATGTATACTACAATACATTATCTACAGCTGATATGGAATTTCCATATTGGTATAATAGAGAATATAGAAAATCAGATGGTGATATACCAGTAGTTAGAAGAGCTAAAGCTCTTAAAGCTGCTTTTTCCCATATGACTCCAAATATAATACCAGGTGAAAAGATAGTAATGCAAAAAACACGACATTATAGAGGGTCATTCCCAATGCCTTGGGTAAGTGAAAGTTTCTTCGTGGCTCAAGGAGAACAAATGAAGGAAGAAGCGAAGAAGTTAGCTAGTAACACAGCAGATGAACTTACAAAATTTGGTTCTGGTGGGGGAAATGTAACTGAAAGTTTTGGAAATGTTGTTTCAATAGCTGGTAAATTTGGAATGAGAAAAGAAGAAGTACCTGTACTTGTAAAAATGGCTAAGGAATGGGTTGGAAAATCCGTTGAAGATTTAGGTTTTCACTATGAAAAAATGATGCCAGATTATGATTTGAAAGAAAATTTAATGAGTACACTTATTTGTATGTTCGATTCAGGGTATACACTTCCTCAAGGTAGAGAAGTTATAAATTACTTTTATCCTTTAAATTATGGATTAGATGGAATTATAGAAATGGCAATGGAATGTAAAAAAGCAGTTGCAGGAAATGCATCTGGAGATGGGCTTATTGGAATGGACCGTCTATATTTTTATGAGGCTGTTATTCAAGTTATTGAAGGATTACAAACTTGGATTTTAAATTATGCAAAGCATGCAAAATATTTAGAAATTATAGAGACGGATTTAGAAGCTAAAAAAGAATATTCAGATTTAGTGGAAATATTAGAACATATTGCACATAAACAACCTCGTACATTTAGAGAAGCCCTTCAATTGACTTATACAATTCATATAGCATCAGTAAATGAGGACGCTATATCTGGTATGTCTATAGGTCGTTTTGGTCAAATTTTATATCCTTGGTATGAACAAGATATAGAAAAAGGAATAATTACAAAAGAAGAGGTTATAGAATTATTGGAGCTTTATAGGATAAAAATCACTTGTATTGACTGTTTTGCTTCAGCAGGTGTAAATGGAGGAGTATTATCAGGAAATACATTTAATACTTTATCTATAGGTGGATTAAGAGAAGATGGTTCTACAGGAGCTAACGAATTAGAAGAGTTATTATTAGAAGCAAGTATGAGATGTAGAACTCCTCAACCTAGTTTAACTATGTTATATGATGAAAAGCTTCCAGAAGATTTCTTAATGAAAGCTGCTGAATGTACAAAGCTTGGTTCTGGTTATCCAGCATGGGTGAATAACTCAAATGGAACAACATTTATGATGAAACAATTTGCTGAGGAAGGTATGACTGTTGAGGAAGCAAGAGCATTTGCATTAGGTGGATGTTTGGAAACATCTCCAGGATGTTGGAAACAATTGACTTTAAATGGAAAAACATACTCTATTGCAGGTGGAGCAGGACAATCTGCTGGCTCTGGAGTCCATTTTATAGCTAATCCTAAAATCTTAGAACTTGTTCTTATGAATGGTAAAGACCATCGTATGAATATACAAGTATTTGAACCTCATAATAAGCCATTAGATACTTATGAAGAAGTTATAGAAGTATTTAAAGATTATTATAAACAAGCAATAAATGTTTTAGAAAGAGCAAACAATATTGAGTTAGATATATGGAGAAAATTTGATACTTCTATAATAAATTCACTATTAAAACCAGACTGTTTAGACAAAGGTCAACATATAGGAAATATGGGGTATCGTTATAATGCAACATTAAATGTAGAAACTTGTGGTACTGTTACTATGGTTAATTCATTTGCAGCGCTTAAAAAACTTGTATATGATGACAAAGCGTTTACAATAGAGGAAATGAAGGAGGCTATATTAAATAACTTTGGATTTAAAGATGCATTAGAAGTTGGAAATTATTCTATGGCAGACCAAGTAAAAGTAGATAAAACTGGTAAGTATGATGTTATTTACAAGGCCTGTCTTGATGCACCTAAATATGGAAATAATGATTTGTATGCAGATAATATTCTTAAAAACTATGAGGTATGGTTATCAAAAGTATGTGAAGAAGCACAATCTTTATATGCTAAGAAGATGTATCCTTGCCAAATATCTGTTTCTACACATGGACCACAAGGAGCTGCTACTTTGGCTACTCCAGATGGTAGACTAAGTGGAACAACATATTCAGATGGTTCAGTTTCTGCATATGCAGGAACAGATAAAAATGGTGTATATGCATTATTTGAGTCTGCAACTATTTGGGACCAAGCAGTAGTTCAAAATTCTCAGATGAATTTAAAACTTCATCCGACAACTATAAAAGGACAACAAGGTACTAAAAAATTATTAGATTTAACAAGAAGTTATTTAAGAAAAGGTGGATTCCATATTCAATATAATGTTGTAGATTCAGAAACATTGAAAGATGCACAAAAAAATCCTGACAATTATCGCCAATTAATGGTACGTGTTGCTGGATTTACTCAATATTGGTGTGAATTAGGTAAACCAATACAAGATGAAGTAATTGCTAGAACAGAGTATGAAGGGGTGTAAAATATGAGAAAGCATAGTGATTGTATGAATTTTTGTGCAGTAGATGCAACCAAAGGAATTTGTAGATTATCAAAACAAATGATTAATTTAGATGATGAAGCATGTCCAGAAATAAAAGCAATGCCAAAATGTAAAAATTGTAAAAATTTTGTTGATGCTAATGATGAAGGCATAGGTAAATGTGTTGGGTTAGAAAAGGAAGATTGGGTATATTCAACATTGAATGCAATTACCTGTGAAGGACATGTGTTTAATGAGTAATCAAAATCAACTAGAGGGTATGATTTTTGATGTACAAAGCTTTTCAGTCCATGATGGACCAGGTTGTAGAACAACTGTATTTTTAAATGGGTGTCCACTTAGTTGTAAATGGTGTGCAAATCCAGAAAGTTGGACTATTAGACCACATATGATGTTTAGTGAGTTATCTTGTCAATACGAAAATGGATGTACTGTATGTCATGGTAAATGTAGAAATGGTGCATTGAGTTTTAATCTTGATAATAAGCCAATTATAGACTGGAACATATGTAAGGACTGTGAAAGTTTTGAATGTGTCAACTCATGTTATTATAATGCGTTTAAATTATGTGCAAAACCTTATACTGTAGATGAACTTGTACAGGTAATTAAACGTGATTCTAATAATTGGAGAAGTAACGGAGGAGTAACATTTAGTGGAGGTGAGCCACTACTTCAACATGAATTTTTACATGAAGTATTATTGAAGTGTCATGAGGTAAATATACACACTGCCATTGAAACGAGTGCATGTGTATCAAATGAAGTTTTTAATAAAATATTTAAAGATATTGATTTTGTATTTATTGATATAAAGCACATGGATAGAGAAAAGCATAAAGAACAAACAGGTGTATATAATGATTTAATACTAGAAAATATATCAAACCTTGTGAATTCTGACTGGAATGGAAGATTAGTACTTAGGGTACCAGTTATCTCTGGGTTTAATGATAGCACTGAAAATATAAATGATATTATATCTTTTATGCACAAAAATAATTTAGTAGAGATTAACTTATTACCATTTCACAGATTAGGAGAATCAAAGTGGATTCAATTAGGCAAGGAATACGAGTATTCTGATAAGGGAGATGTTGATGAAGAACATCTTGAAGAATTACAAGATATATTTTTGGATAATGGTATAGCTTGTTATGTTGGCCATGAGACAGCATTTTAAAAGCAAGTATTATAAGAATTAATTTAAAAGAGGATGTTACACTAAAAGCTAGTGTGACATCCTTTTTCGAGTGAAAAATAATTATTACATCATAGTTATAAAGATTGATTTAAATTTATACATTAGTATCTCTTTTTTATAGCTTAAATTATGACTAGAAAGTATACTACATTTATCTTGTAGTAGAAGATTTATGGTAAAATATTACTCTAAAAAAATTAATAGAATCTGTCTTAGAAATAAACAAAAATAACCATTAGGAGGAAGACATCTATATGAATAAGTTATGGAACAACTTGATTATTAAGAACAAAGGCAAAAAAGTACATTCAGGGTGGATTATTATAGCTGTTATGGCTACCTTTTACATACTTGAGTATTATTCAGGATTTATACTTATAGCAGTATTACGAAAGATTTTGATTGCTACAGGAGATATTAATCAAAAAACAAACTATTTTTCAGAATATGCCAATTGGCTAAATGATGTTGGTTTACCAATTATACTTCAAATTTTAACAGATGCACTTATGATTATCATACCTATAATCACATGGAGATTTATTATGAAAAATCCGATTAGCGAAATGGGATTACATTCTTTTAAGGTTAAGAAAAAAGACAGCTATGTAGGAATGTTATTAGGAATATTTAATTGTACAGTAATCTTTATTATAACAATAACAGTTGGTGGTGGGCATATTGTTTCATGGGTACCAAAAATTTCATCTTTAACAGTTTCCTGGATAGTTGTATTTGTTGTAGTTGCTTTTGCAGAAGAAATTTTAAATCGCGGCTTTTTTATGGCAGTTTTACGAAGATGTAAAAATGTTTATTTTATAATGATTGTTCCATCTGTTATTTTTGGACTGATTCATATATGGAATCCCGATGTGACATTTTTGTCTGTAGTTAATATTATAATTATTGGAATTCTTTTTTCATATATGTTTATAAAATCTTCGAATATTTGGATGTGTATAGGCTACCATTTTACATGGAATGTATTTCAAGGGATTATATATGGTATGCCCGTTAGTGGGCTTCAAGTTCCAGGGATTATAACTACGCAAATAAATCATAGTAATCTATTAAATGGTGGGATGTTTGGTATTGAAGGTGGAATTTCGACTACTTTTGTTAACCTGCTTAGTTTTATATTTGTATGGTACTATTATAGAGATTCTAAGTATGATTTTGTTAGTAACAAAGTAAATGTACACAATATTAAGAATTAGTTAATTAGTTTAAATATTAAACAGGGTTTTGATTGTTTTTTTAATTTTTTATATGTCTGGATAGCCTTATTTTATCAGCTATCCAGACATTTTTAATTTTGGTTTATACTGTTAACTTTTTATATTTTAACCCTTAGGTGTGGTATATATCGTGCTAAATTTCTATGCTATCAGACTTCGCATTTCTGTTTTTACTCCCTCAAACAAGATTTACTACACATCATATAAATGATGTCCAAGGTATTCTGTTTCATTGACATCTGCGACAGATGTCTGTTTTTTACAAGATTAAAATTTATATTATATGATATAATCAACTCAACTATTTTAATAAGATTTATAGTTTTTTTATTTATACTATATCTTATTGAAATCTGTATAGTTTAATTTTACTTATATAGTATAAATAAAATATGTGTGTATCAAGGAGGAAATATGAAGTTTTTAAATGCTTTAATAGTGGTTGAAGATATTGAGAAATCAAAAAAGTTTTATTATGATGTTTTAGGATTAAAAGTAATTTGTGATTTTGGAGAAAATGCTGTATTAGATGGTAATATATCATTACAAGAAAAGAAACTTTGGTTAGAGTTTATTAATAAGAGTGATAATGAAGTTAAGTTCAATGGAAATGATGCTGAGTTATATTTTGAGGAAGAATATTTTGATACTTTTATTGAAAGATTGAGTGCAATGAAAGATATAGATTACGTTCATCTAGCTGTAGAACATAGCTGGGGGCAAAGAGCAATTAGATTTTATGATTTAGATGGGCATATTATTGAGGTTGGAGAAACTATGTCATCTGTATGCAGACGTTTTTTAGATAGTGGGCTTTCAATGGATGAGGTAGCCAAAAGAATGGATGTGACTGTTGAATATATTGAATCAGTTTTAGATTAGATTATATTAAAATAAAGGCGTCAGCTAATCTATACTTTCGCCTTTATTTATTACTTTTTTTAATAGTTTATAAAATATTATTGAATCTTTTCTCTTGGAATATATAATTTTGAATCTTCTGATTTATTTTCATGCTTAATTCCCTTATTTTTTTTCATAAGTATATATAGAGGTGCTATTAATAACATTGCTCCCAATCCTATTAAAACTCTATTTTGAGTTATAGGTTTTGCCATATCTTCCACCCAAGCTTGTTGTAATAACCATAAACTACCTAAAATAGCTACTGTTGGTATAACAGGACCAAAAGGAATCTTGAAAGAAGCCTGAATATCTTTTCTTTTTCTTAAAACTATTACTGACAAACAAGTTGGTATATACTGAGCAAATCTTGCAATTACACTCATTACTGCAAGCTGTTCAAAACTTCCAGTCAGTACAAGTGGTATACAGCAAATTAAAGATATTATTATTGCTACATATGGAGCATCATATTTATTTGTTTTTCCTATAAATGCTGGAAGAGAACCTTCTTCTGCTAGAGAAGAACCACATTTAGGAGTTACTATTGAAGAACCTATATTTATACCAAATATAGATATTAATGTTGCTACAGATATAAAGACCTTACCATAGTTACCTAAAAATACACTTGAAGCATCTGCAATTGGAATACTATTTTCAAATAGTTTATCTCCCAGTATACCCATACAGACAACTTGAATTAAGATATAAATCATTGCACATATAAATATTGTAGTTATTAATGCAATTGGAAGATTTTTTTTTGGATTCTCCATTTCTCCACTTGCTACGATAAATGATTCAAATCCAGTAAATGCGTAAAATACCAATATGATGGCTGGTCCCATACTAGAGTTAACTAGATTGCCTGAAGGGACAATATTTCCAAATTTTATAAAGAATATTCCAACTATTACGAAAACTATTAATGGTACTAATTTAGCTATAGTTATTACATTATTCATTATCTTTGTACTTTTAATTCCAAATAAGCTATTTATTGAAAGTAATGTTACTAGTGCTGCAGCTATATAACCTTTGTATTCAGTGGCAGCTTCTGGCCAAAATGAACCTAAAGCTGTTGCAAATCCGACTGCTAGAGTAGACCATGATATAATCCTGATAACCCAAGACATTGTACCAACTTCAAATCCTATAAAATCTCCAAAAGCTTTTTTGGAGTATAGATATGCACCTCCGTTTTTATCAAACATACTTCCAACTTCTGCAAAACATAAAAGTATTGATAGAACTAAGATTGTAGCAAAAATATATATAAATATACTGTTTTGACTTGCTAGATTATAAACTTTACCTGGTAGTAAGAATATACCTGAACCTATTATGCTATTAATTCCTAATAATATCATACTAAATAACCCTAATTTTTTAGCTTTTTCCATATTAATTTATCTCCTATTCTTTTATTAACAAATGTATAAATGTATTAATTAAAATATAAAGTATTCATTACATGCATCATAACACCTATTGGCAGACAATCCTCATCTATATTAAAGCTAGAGGTATGTAGAGGTGAAATTAATCCCATTTCTTCATTTTTACATCCTAAATGGAAAAATGCTCCTTTGCAATGTTCTGTGTAAAAAGAAAAGTCTTCACCACCTAAAGAAGGGTTTGGTCTTAATATAAAGTTTTCTTCTCCAAGTAATTCTTTAGTACTTGAGATAACAGTGTCTACTAATTCTTTTTCATTTATAACAGCAGGGTAATTTTCATCACTTACATGCAATGTCCCAACACAACCAAACGCAGATGCAGTATCTTCAACAATTTTGGCTATCTTATCAATCATAAAGTTTCTTGTTTTACTATTTAAAGTTCTTAAAGTACCTTCTAGTTTTACATCTTCACATATTACATTGTGTGCGTCACCACCATATATTTTACCTATAGTTAAAACAGCAGCATTGTTTGGTTCTAAGTTTCTACTTATTATAGTTTGTAATGATGTAACAATTTGTGAAGCTGTAACTATTGCATCAATACCATTTTCAGGATATGCACCATGAGCTCTTTTACCTTTGACATTTATTTCTATAGTGTCAACACTAGCATTTAATGTGTCATATTTTGTTTCAATAAATCCTGTTTCAATATGTGGCATAACATGAAGTCCAAATATATAATCAGCTTTAGGATTTTCTAAACATCCATCTTCAACTAAGAATTTTGCTCCACCAAAACCTTCTTCTGCTGGTTGAAATAGGAACTTTACATTTACATTTAGTCTATCTTTTATTGAATGTAAAACTTTACATGCTCCAAGTAGTATTGTTGTATGTGCATCATGACCACAAGCGTGCATTTTCCCAGGATGTATTGATTTATACGGTATATCGTTTTCTTCTTCGATAGGAAGGGCATCCATATCTGCTCTTATACAAATGGTTTTATTTGCATTTTCTTTTAAAATATATGCCATAATTCCATTGTGTTTTGTAAATTCCATATAATCAATTCCTATTTCTTTTAAATAAGAAATAACTTTCTGCTTAGTAAGGTTTTCTTCAAGAGCTAGTTCTGGAATTTTGTGTAATTCTCTTCTTATATTTAGTAGCCACGGTTTTATAGAATTACAGCTTTCTATCACAAAATCTTTTCCCAGTTCCTTAGTTTGATATTCTAATTTTAAAGCCTGTTGCATTTTTATTCCCCCAATTGCTTTTTATTGTTTGGTTAATATAATTAGCAATTATTATGCCATAAGTTTTGACAAAATAATTTTATTTTTTATAAGAATATTGAATAAAAATAATCATTTATTTACATGTAAAATATAAAAAATGATTGTATAGTTGCAATTTTCAGTGAAAAATATTATTTTAGAGAAAAATTATCTTAAATGATAACTTATATAAAGAAAATAGGAATTAAAACATTTATCCTATTCCTATTAATTCCTATTAATTATGTACAAAACAAATTACAATATCTGTATACTTAAAAAATAAAAAAATCTATTGAAGGAGCATTTTGTTCCTGAATAGATTTTTTTATTTAACAGGTTATAAATTTATGAATCTTCATATTTTAATTTATTATAAAACGCTTCTCCCTTTTGGGTTATTTTACTTCCATATCTTCCTGAACCACAGACTATAAGTTCTTCTTTTTTTAGATATTCAAATATTTTTTTAATTTTTCCTTCTGTAATTTGAAGGTTTTTATTGAGCAGTGTCTTTAAGATTAATCCCCTACCAATACCAACATCTGATTCCTTATTTAAAATTAGTATCTCTAATATACTTAATATATCATTCTTATTATATTTTAATTTTAATGATGTATTTTTGTTATTTAAAGTTCTTAAATTTGGAGGTAAATCTTTCTCTAATATAATATCATCACACATAATATTTAAATAAGATGTTACATTTTGAAGTTCTCTTATATTACCTTTCCACTTATAGTTTTGTATAAGTTTTTTTGCCTCTGGTGTAATTATTAATTTTTTATTAATTAAATCTTCCATAATAATTAATATATCTTCTTTTCTTTCTCTTAGAGGAGGTATATTTATTGGAATTGTATTTAATCGATAATATAAATCCTCCCTAAATTGGCTATTATCAATCATTTGTTCTAAGTTTTTATTTGTAGCAGATATGATTCTAACATCTATATTAATTACATTATGAGAACCAACTGGCATTATCTGTTTTTCTTGAAGAACTCTAAGTAGTTTTGTTTGTAATTCTAAGGGCATATCTCCTATTTCGTCTAAGAATATTGTTCCATTATTAGCAAGTTCAAATAATCCTTGTTTTCCATCTTTTAGACCTCCAGTAAAAGTTCCTTTGTCATATCCGAATAACTGGCTTTCTAATAAGTTTTCAGGAACAGCTGCACAATTTACTGCTATAAAAGGTTGATTTTTTCTATTTGAGTTGTTATGTATAGATTGGGCTATGAGCTCTTTACCAGTCCCACTTTCACCTCTGATAAGTATGCTTAAGTCAGACTTAGAAACTTTTTTAGCTAAATCTATACATTCAAGCATCTTGGGACTATTTGTTTTTATATCCTTAAACGTATATTTTGCTATTTGTCCTTTTTCTCTTAATTTTTTAGTGAGGTTTTGTTCTAGTTTTTTTATGTATGTTATTTCTTGTAAACTATAATATGTACCCATTTTTTCATCTCTATTATATATATTTTTTTTATTTACATTTATATATTTCTTATTGAATATAACAACCTTGTCTAGTATTTCTTTTTCACTCAATAAAACTTTTAAACTATCTATAAATATTTCCTCAATGTGTTTTCCATATATATCCTCTTTTATGTCTAAAATATCTTTTACTTTACTATTATATGTATTTATTTCACCATCTTTTGAAGTAAATAATATACCATCCTTTGATAAATTTAATATTGTATCCAATTCTTCTATCTTTAAAAATAGTTCTTTATATTTATCTTTTATACCAGTATCTAAACTTATTATTTCTTCTGAGTATTTAACTAGATTAGATTGTATTTCCTTAGAATCAATTTGTAATAAATTTATTATTTCTATAAATGTGGAGATATCTATATATCTATGACCTAAATCAAATATATCTGAGATAAAGCTAGGCACTTTTTCTGGAACTCCTGGAGTTATAGCTATTTTTATATCTTTATAATTATTATCATTCATATATGGGATTGGTCTAATATTAGTTACTCCAATTTTATAAAACAAACTTATGGTTTCTAGAGTAGTTTCATCAGAATCATTTACGATTAGAGCATTTGTACCTTGTGGCAAAGATAATAAATTATATATTTTATCTTCCTTAAAAGTTCTTCTTATAACAATAACTTTTTTCTTCTCTAATATATTATTTATAATTTTGTCTAATCTTTCTACTGACATTACTAATATCACATCATCGTTTATAATATCATTGTCATTTATCTCATCTATAAAGTATCTGTTAATATTTATATAATCTCCAAAAACTAATTTTAAATTATTTTCTAAAAAATCTATTAAATCTTTTCTACTATCATTTACCAGAGCCACTGATTTTTTCATTGATTTCTCCTTATATAATAAATAGTCTTAAACAAAATAGTTGTATAAAGTTATCTAATTTTGATAATCTAAATTTATCAAATAAAAAAGAAAGTGTCTATAATGACTTTATAAAAGTCACATTAAGACACTTTCCTTCTTATAATTAAATCTTGTCACCAAATCCCCCTAATTGTTGCTTAAAATTAAAACTGTATGTATATTTTTCATTTTTATTCGATTAAATTATAATATACACCCAAAAAAATTTATTTCAATAAATTCTATTGATAATATAATTTTATAAATATAGAATTATATTAAAATAAATAATATATGAAAATATATATGTATAAGTTTATTCTGCGTGAGTAGAATAGATTTGTCAAGCTTAACTTAATTGTAATAATGTCTTTTGTTAAAATCATATAAATTAAAATATTTTATACAATATAGTATAAAGGAGGTAGCTTTGATGAAAGCAGAAAAAACAAGCATATATCCAATTATTAAAAATAATTTAAATCAAGTATCAATTATTGAATATAAAAAGGGTCAAAGATTTGTAGCATCAGATAAAGACTTACAAGAAGTATTTTTTATAATAGAGGGAGTTGCTTTAGTGGAATGTACTACCAGAGGAGGAAATAAATTTCTTGTTGATATTGTACCTGAAAATGAATTTATAGGTAAAATAAGTTATATATATGAACATAACTTGAAATGCGATATATTTGCAAAGACTAATATAAAATTATTTCGATTTGAAAAAAATATATTTGAAGAATTTTATCTTAAACCAGATTTTATTGCACTATTTCACAGAAAATGTACAAGAAGGATATATGAACTGTATAAAACTAGAATGGTAAGAGAGTTGTTTTCTTGTACAGAAGTTATTGCCTATTGTGTACTAAACAAACAAGAAAATAATAGCTGCAATATAAGAGCTATTCGTAATTTCAGTGAAATCTATTCAATTAGTAGAAAGAGTAGATACCATTCTCTGTTGAAGTTAACTGAAAAAGGAGTAGTAAGAAAAATTGATAACACATATGAAATTTTAAATTATGATGAATTACATAGATTGGCATTTGAAGTAAAAGAATTTTTAGAAGATGAATAAAGAGTATTATTTAATTAAGAAAGGTATAATAATTTCTACAAAAACAGAAGTAGTCTCACTGAAAATCAAAAATACTTTAATTGTTTTCAATGAGACTGTTTAGAAATATTATATATTTATAATGTATTGCTATTAGTCAATTTCCTTTACTATATTAATAGCCCACTTTTTAGATAAGGCTCTAGGAACACCAAATATAAACTTAACAACTTCTTCGCTATAAGTAAGTAGGACGAGTATAAATATAGGTGCACCATTAAATGCAGCTATAAAAGTTAGAGGAATAGAAGCTAACCACATACATCCTAATTCTAAAAATAGAGCATATTTAGTATCTCCTCCACTTCTTAAAATACCAATTATAACTAATGTATTAAAGGATTTAAGAGCCATTAGCATTCCCATTATAAAGAATATCTTAGTTATATCAGAAGATAAGCTATCAGAAACACTAAACATTTTTAATAATAATGGGATATTTAAAATTAAAATAATTCCAAGTATTAAACCAGCCAAAAATACAAGTATAGAAAACTTTTTAGCATATTCAATAGCTCTTTTAATATGGTCAGCTCCAAGTTCATTTCCAAGCATAATAGATGCACCAGATGCAATACATACAGCAGTCATTATAAAGAAATTACCTGTACTAGTTGCTATCTGACTTGCTGCTATAGCAGAAGTACCTGCTCTTGCATATGCGACAGAATACAGGACAGTTCCAACTGCCCATACAGA
This sequence comes from Clostridioides sp. ZZV14-6345, assembly GCF_020657775.1. Lineage (NCBI taxonomy): Bacteria > Bacillati > Bacillota > Clostridia > Peptostreptococcales > Peptostreptococcaceae > Clostridioides > Clostridioides sp. ZZV14-6345. Next base: position 68,024 of record NZ_JAGWCX010000008.1, read on the forward strand.
GTCATTTACAAATATAGGAAAGCTTTTTGATGAAAAAGATTTTATAAAAATCTTATCAATAGCTTTTAGATTTTTTAGACCAAACTTTAATATATAGTCTTTTTTATAAAAGTAAACATAAGTAATCATTAAAATTAGTTCACATATTCTAGCAATAACAGTAGCTAGAGCAGCTCCTTTTACACCCAATGCAGGAAGACCTAAGTTACCAAATATAAATCCATAATTTAAAATAACATTTGTTACAAGAGCAAATGCACTACAAATCATACCTAACTTAGGGTTTCTAACACCCCTAGAACCAGTACTAAATACTGTACTTATAGCTATTAACGGATAACTAAATACTGCAATACTAAAGTAATCTATACAAAGTTTTACAACTTCTGAATCATAAGAAAATATGTGTATAATTGATTTTGGTGTTAGTAAAGCAGGAATAACAAATACAAAACTTAAGACAATTGCTAATATACAAGTAAGACCTGTGACTTTTCTTATATTGCCAACATCCTTCTTTCCATAAAATTGTGAAATAAAAACTCCAGCGCCTCCTGTAATACCAGATAAGGACATGTTAAAAAGAAAGAAAAATTGGTTTGCAACTCCAACTGAAGCTACAGATGTTTCCCCCAAACTACTTATCATAACAGTATCTATTACGTTTACAGAAGTAGAAATTAAGTTCTGTATAATAATAGGTATACATAAAGATAGAAGTATTTTATAAAATCTTTTATTTTCGTCTTTTAAAGAAAATAGTTCTTGCAAATAATCCTCTCCTTTTTACATAAATTCTTCCCACTCATCATATAGAGAGGTAAGGTTATTTTCTAAATTAATTTTTTCTTGACTAACTTCCTTAGCTCTATCTGGATTAGAGTATACTTCTTCTTGACATAAAAGTATATCTAACTCTTCAATTTTAAGCTCTAATTTTTCAATTTCTTTTTCTATATTTTGTCTTTTTAGTCTGTTTTTCTTTTCTAATTCTCTTTGTTCTCTTTCTTTTCTTTTTTCATCTTTTATTTGAGTTCTAGTTTTCTCATCCTTTTCTTCTATAACACTCATCTCTTGGACTTGCCTTTTTTTATCAATATAATAATCATAATTTCCTAGGTATTCAGTAACTCCATTTTCGTCTAAAACTAAAATCTTATCAACAACAGTATTTAAAAAATATCTATCATGTGAGATTGTAAATATAGTACCATCATAATTAGTTAATGCCTCTTCAAGAACCTCCTTAGAATCAATATCTAGATGGTTAGTAGGCTCATCTAATAATAATAAATTTGCATTTGATAGTATGAGTTTAAGTATAGCAACTCTAGCTCTTTCCCCACCACTTAATGTAGATATCTTCTTAAAAACTTCTTCATCAACAAATAAAAATGCTCCTAACATATTTCTCAAAGTAGTTTGAGTAAGATGAGTATTATTTTCCCAAATCTCATCAATTATTGTGTTATCTAAATTAAGAGTTTTTTGTTCCTGATGGAAGTAAGAAACATGGACATTAGCTCCAAATTTAATAGCACCACTAAGAGGCTGTAGTTCATTAGTTATTATTTTAAATAATGTAGATTTACCAATACCATTTGCACCGATAAGAGCAACTTTTTCTCCTCTATATATATCTAAGTCCAAGTTTTTAAAAAGTATTCTTTCTCCATAGCCCATAGACACATCTCTGATTTGAAGAACATCATTGCCACTTTGGACAGAAGGAGTAAATTGTATACGAGCTTTTTTTCTATAAGCTTCTGGTTTATCTAAAACATCTACTTTATCCAATGCTTTTTCTTTACTTCTTGCACGTTTTAAGTGTTTTTCTCTACCATAAGCTTTTAGCCTTTCAATTGATTCTTCTTGTTTTTTTATTTCTTTTTGTTGGTCTTCAAATTTCTTAAGCTCTAGTTCTTTTTCTACCCTAGATAACTCAACAAATTTAGAATAATTACCATTATATACTTTAAGTTTTTTATTATGAACTTCAAAAATTCTATTTACAGATTGGTCTAAGAAATATCTATCATGAGATATTAACATAACAGTACCTTTATATTGTTTTAAAAATACTTCTAACCATTCTATCGCCTCAGAATCTAAGTGGTTAGTAGGTTCATCAAGTAACAATAGGGTTGGTTTTTTAAGAAGTAATTTTCCTAAAAGAACTCTGGTTTTTTCACCACCAGAAAGTATGCTTATTGGCTTATCCATATCATTGTCACTAAATCCTAATCCCTTTAAAACTCCTTTTGCTTCAGATTTATATCCATATCCATTTAAATCTGAAAATAATTCTAGTTTATGTGAATATTCATCCATGATTTTTTCTAGAATTGGAGAGTTTGTTTTTGTACTTTCTTCAGATATTTTAACCTCCAATTCTCTTAAATAGGATTCCATCTCTATCAAATTTTTAAAAACTTCTAACACTTCTTCCAAAATAGTATTATCCGAATAAAAATTAGTATTTTGTTCTAAATATCCGATTTCACAATCTTTAGAAGTGTAAATATCTCCACTATCATAGCCATAAATTCCTGAAATTATTTTAAATAAAGTAGTTTTTCCAGTACCATTAACGCCGATTATGCCAATTTTATCGCCTTCATTTACTGTAAAACTAATATTTTCTAATATAGAATCTATACCAAAACTTTTATTTAAGTTATTACATGACAAAACAATCATAAATTTCTACCTCCTTGAACTATCTAAAATTATAATGTTTTGATATAATATAATCAAGGTTATATGTATTAGTTTTGAAAAAGAAATATTTTATTGTGAATCAAACAAAAAAGAGGACACTTTTAGGAGGTGAAGATGTTGGGAAATAAAAATATATCAATGGCAGTTATAAGAAGGCTCCCAAAATATCATAGATATCTTGGAGACTTATTAGATAGGGATATACAAAGAATATCTTCTAAAGAATTGAGTGATATAATAGGGTTTACCGCTTCTCAAATAAGACAAGATTTAAACAACTTTGGTGGGTTTGGACAACAAGGATATGGTTATAATGTAGAAGCTCTTCATACTGAGATAGGTAAAATTCTTGGATTGGATCGACCATACAACGCAGTTCTTGTAGGAGCAGGTAACTTAGGACAAGCTATAGCCAATTATGCAGGGTTTAGAAAAGCTGGATTCGAGATAAAAGCTTTGTTTGATGCAAATCCTAGAATGATAGGTTTAAAGATAAGAGAATTTGAAGTATTAGATTCAGATACTTTAGAAGACTTTATAAAAGACAATAATATAGATATTGCTGTATTATGTATACCTAAAAATGGAGCACAAGAAGTTATTAATAGAGTTGTAAAAGCTGGAATCAAAGGCGTGTGGAATTTTGCACCATTAGATTTAGAGGTTCCGAAAGGTGTTATAGTTGAAAATGTAAACCTAACAGAAAGCTTATTTACTTTATCGTATTTAATGAAAGAAGGAAAGTAGACAACATAAAAATATTAATAATAAATAGTTGTGAAGAGTATTGAGAAAGTCAGAAGATTTAATATTAAATCCTCTGGCTTTTTGAAATATTAGGATAAAAATTTAAAGAATGTATGCAAATAAACAATATTAGGGAGAGTGATTTTTGTGGAGGAATTATGGAAAAAAGCAATTGAATTTCATGGTCATGAATGTCCAGGTTTAGCTATAGGATTTAAAGCAGCACTTGCAGCAAGAGAATGTTTGGGATGTAAACAATCAGGAGATGAGGAAGTTGTATGTATTTCTGAAAATGATGCTTGTGGAATAGATGGGATACAAGTAGTTCTAAGTTGTACAATGGGTAAAGGGAATTTACTACTTAGGATGACTGGAAAATCAGTATATCACTTCTTTAATAGAGAGAATGGAAAAGCAATAAGAATATATGTAAAGTCAAAACCATTTGATATGGATAGAGAAGGATATAAGAAATACTTATTAGAAAGTGATTTTGAAGAAATATTTGAGATTACAGATACGAAGTTAAGGCTTCCTGAAAAAGCAAGAATATTTAAATCTCTTAAATGTGAAATATGTGGTGAATTTGCTTCTGAGCAATACATAAGAATTCAAGAAGATAAAAAAGTATGTCTTGATTGTTTTGATAAATATGAAAGATTCTATGAAGAGGATTAAAGTTATATTAAATTAAAAGTATTAGATATGTGTTAACAGTATTTTAAGATAAATTAGATAGCAACTATAATAAAACATATAAATGATATTACTTGAACCATACATAATTAAAAAGAGACTGATTAGTATCTAAAAAATAAAATCAGTCTCTTTATGAATAACGAATTATTATTCTGGTTGAGGTGCATCTACAGGACAAGCTCCTGCACAAGAACCACAGTCTATACAAGAACCAGCATCTATAACATATGCGTCGTCTCCAGCTGATATACAGCTAACAGGGCATTCAGCCTCACAAGCACCACAGCTTATACAAGCGTCAGTAATTTTATATGCCATTTTGAAATCCTCCCTTTTATATGTATTGTAATTCAATAACATTATAACAAATATTATTGAATATAACAATTAAATTAATTCTACAACAAAAACTTTATTATGATATTCTTGTTTGAAAGTTTTACAATAAAATTTAATCTGTTTATATTTTTATTTATTTTAAAGAAATTTATTTTAAAAATAAAATTAAATTTAAAAAGTTGTCTATTGATTATATTTAAAAATGTTATACTCTAAAAAAGTATATTTTGTTTTAAAATCTGCTAATACAAAGGAGGTTTAATATGTATTATGAGTCTATTGTTATTTGTAGTAGGATGCTCTAATAATCCCAATAAGGAAAATACTATTAAAAAAGACTCTAAGAATAACCAAAGCTAGGGTATGTAAATATTTTAAAATCTGGAAGTGTAGAGGCAGTAGGTGTTGCAAATAATCATTCAGAAGATTATTTTGAAGAAGGAATGAAAGATACACAGTTTATATTGGATGAGAATAAAATAAATTATTTTGGATTAGGTAAAAATACTGTTGTAGATGTCAAAGGAATTAAGGTGGGTCTATTAGGATATAAATCAACAAACTTTTACTTTTTCAGATAATAAATTAACTTCAATTAAAGAGCCAAATATAATACCAACTGCAATAACATCTAGTAGCTCTAGAAATAACTATCAACCAAAAGTATTGGATGGAAGTGAGAAGGATAGAGTTTTAAATAAACTAGAAAAAATAAGTAAAGATTTGAATAAATAAAAATGTAAAAAAAAATAAATATATATATTTATTTTAATAATTTATATTTTGTTTAAGGCATGGAAAATCGTGGTATTAAAAAAGTAGATTAAATAGTTAAATTATAGTCAATTATAATAAAGCTATTTAATCTACTTTTTTAATATAAAAATATAAGGGGGAATTTGTAATGGCTTGTAACACTTGTAAAATGTGCGAAAGTGCAGACAAGAAATTAGAAAGTTTTGTAGCGTCAAAGGATGTTGAAACAGCATTTCACAGAACAGAAGATCAAAAAGTTAAATGTGGTTTTGGACTTCAGGGGGTTTGTTGTAGACTCTGTTCAAATGGACCATGTAGAGTAACTCCTAAATCACCAAGAGGTATATGTGGAGCAGATGCAGACACTATAGTAGCAAGGAACTTTTTAAGAGCAGTAGCATCAGGAGCAGCTTGTTATTTACATGTGGTAGAAAATACAGCTAAGAATTTAAAAAATGTTGGAATAACTAAAGGTGTTGTTAAAGGAGAAAAAACATTAAATCAATTAGCAGAAATGTTTGGAATAGAAAGTGATGAAAAGTATGATAGATGTATAAAGGTTGCTGATAAAGTTATCAATGATTTGTATAAATCAAGAGATGATAAGATGGAATTAGTAGAAAAAATAGCTTATGCACCTAGAGTGAAAAAGTGGAAAGAGTTAGGTATAATGCCTGGTGGTGCAAAGTCAGAAGTTTTTGATGCAATAGTAAAATCATCAACAAATTTAAATAGTGACCCAGTAGACATGCTAGTTAATTGTTTGAACTTAGGTATATCAACAGGATTATATGGTCTTACACTAACTAATCTTTTAAATGATGTTATGTTGGGAGAGCCAGTTATAAGAATGGCTCCTGTAGGATTTAATGTAATAGACCCAGACTACATAAATATAATGATAACAGGTCATCAACATTCAACATTTGCAAATTTCCAAGATAGATTAAAAGATGAAGACGTTATAAAATTAGCTCAATCTGTTGGTGCAAAAGGATTTAAGCTAGTAGGATGTACATGTGTTGGTCAAGATTTACAATTAAGAGGAGAACATTATCAAGAAGTATTTGCTGGACATGCTGGTAACAATTTTACAAGCGAGGCTGTTTTATCAACTGGAGCAATAGATATAGTTCTTTCAGAATTTAACTGTACTATACCAGGTCTTGAACCAATAGCAGATAAATATAAAGTAAAAATGGTTTGTTTAGATGATGTTGCTAAAAAAGCCAATGCAGAATACATAGGTTTAGACAGAAGTAAATTAGATGAACTTAGTAACACTTTAATAGAAAAAGCATTAGAATCTTATAAAGAGAGAAGAGGAAGTGTTGAAATAGATATACCAAAAGACCATGGATTTGAACAATCTTTAACTGGTGTAAGTGAAAAGAACCTGAAAGCGTTTTTAGGAGATTCATGGAAGCCTCTTATTAATTTAATAGCAGAAGGAAAAATTAAAGGTGTTGCAGCTGTTGTAGGATGTTCAAATATGACAGCAGGAGGGCATGATGTAAATACTGTTGAGCTTACTAAAGAATTGATTAAAAAAGATATAATAGTACTTTCTGCAGGATGCTCTACTGGAGGACTAGAAAATGTTGGTCTTATGTCACCTGGAGCAGAAGAATTAGCAGGAGAAAACTTAAAAGAAGTATGTAAGACTCTAGGAATACCACCAGTATTAAACTTTGGACCATGTCTAGCTATAGGAAGACTAGAAATAGTAGCAACAGAATTAGCAGCTGAGCTTGGAATTGACTTACCACAATTACCATTGGTACTTTCAGCACCACAATGGCTGGAAGAACAGGCATTAGCTGATGGAGCTTTTGGTCTTGCTCTTGGTTTACCTCTTCATTTAGCTTTACCTCCATTTATAACAGGAGGAAAATTAGTAACAGAAGTATTAACAGAAAAACTAAAAGACTTAACAGGAGGACATGTTATAGTGAATCCAGACCCTAAATCTTCAGCTAATCAATTAGAAGAAATAATAATAGACAGAAGAAAAAATTTAGGGTTAAAGGATGTGGAATGTAATGCATAGAATTTTTATAAATAAAGATTTATGTACAGGATGCAAGAGTTGTGTATTAGCATGTATGCTAAAACACAATAAAGATTATGACATGTATACTCTTGATTTAGAAAATATAGATAATGATAGTAGAGGACATATAGAATTAGATAGCAAACATAATAATCCAGTTCCAATTCTTTGTAGACACTGTGATGAACCTGAATGTGTATTAGCATGTATGAGTGGTGCAATGCACAAAGATAGTGAAAGTGGAATCGTTTCATATGATGAAGAAAAATGTGGTTCATGTTATATGTGTGTAATGTCTTGTCCATATGGATTATTAAAACCAGATGACAGAAGCAAGCAAAACATACTTAAATGTGATTTGTGTAAAGATGAGGAATATCCTAGATGTGTAGCTAATTGCCCAAGTGGAGCAATTGAATTACAGAAGGAGGAAAATGATGAATTATGTAGTGTTAGGAGCTAGTGCTGCTGGTATTAATGCAGTAAAAACATTAAGAGAATTAGATAAAGATTCAAATATAATATTAATTTCTAAAGATGAAAATATATACTCAAGATGTATGTTACATCATGTTATATCTGAACACAGAACTTTAAAACAAATAAATTTTGTTGATGAAGACTTTATGGAGAAAAATAATGTAAATTGGATTTCAGGTAAGACTGTTAAAGGTATAAATATAAATAAAAAAGTAGTTCAGACAGAAGATATTAATGTAAATTATGATAAACTTTTAATAGCTACAGGAGCATCTTCTGCTATTCCTCCTATAAAAAACTTGAGAGATGGAAATTTTGTATATTCTGTGAGAAATATAGATGATATTTATAAAATAAAACAAAAAGCAGAGAACTCTAAAAATGTAGTTATAATAGGTGCTGGCCTAGTTGGTATAGATGCACTAGTTGGATTATTTAAATATGAGCAATTAAATATTTCTGTAGCTTTTATGGAAAAGTATATTTTAGATAGACAATTAGATGAATATACAGCATCAGTATATGAAAATAAGTTTAAAGAAAAGGGTGTAAAATTTTACCCAAGCGCATCAATACAAGAAATTATCTTGGATAACAGTAAAAATGTTAAAGGTGTTGCATTTTCAAATGGAGAAATTCTAAATGCAGATATGGTAATTGTAGCTACAGGGGTTAAACCAAATGCAGATTTTTTAGATGAAACAGGAATAGAATATGATAGAGGTATAATAATAGATGATATGTGTCAAACAACACAAAAGGATATATATGCAGCAGGAGATGTTGTAGGTAAAAATGCTATTTGGCCTCTAGCAGTAAAGCAAGGAATTGTAGCTGCATATAATATGGCTGGAAAAGATAAAAAAGTAGAAGATGAATTTGCTTTTAAAAATAGTATGAATTTCATGGACATACCAACTATTTCTATAGGAATGAATACACCTGTAGATGATAGCTATAAAGTATTAACTAGACATGGAATTAATGATTATAAAAAGTTTGTTTTTAAAGATAATGTAATCTATGGAGCAGTTATACAAGGAGATATTTCATATGTAGGTGTACTAACTTATTTAATAAAAAATAAAGTTGAAATATATGATTTAGAAAATAGGATATTTGATGTATGTTATGCAGACTTTTTTAATATAAAAGAAAATGGAGAATTCTGTTATAGCGTATAATGTATATGTAGAGTAAAGTTGGTAAATGTAAGAAAACAATAAATAGAGTTATTCTAAAATAAGAAGTCTTATTTAGAAATAGCTCTATTTTTGTAATTAAGTTTAAATTATATCCGATTTGTAAAATATTATTTTGAACAATTATACATATACTCTCTAGTTAGAGGTAAATCATTTTTTATACCTTTAGTGAAAAGTATTTGATGTATATCTATGATACCAGTGTTGAAAGCAGCAGCACAAGAGCAAAGGTATAAATCCCACATCCTTATAAACTTATCATCAAACATCTCTTTAATCTTTGGAAGATTCTCATAGAAGTTTTTTTGCCAGTATAGTAAAGTTTTTACATAATGTAATCTTAGACTTTCCACATCTATAGTGTGATATTTGTAATCGCTACAAAAATGTATCATTTCTCTTAGACTAGGAATAACTCCTCCTGGGAAAATATATTTTTTTATCCAAGGGTCTCCATAAGATTCCTTTAGACCACTTATATAGTGAAGTAAAAATAATCCACTATCTTTTAGAACAGCATTTACATTTTTAATAAAAAGTTCATAGTTTTCCCTACCAACATGTTCAAGCATACCAACACTTACAACTCTATCAAACATAAGGTTTGAGTTTTTGAGCTCTCTATAGTCCATAAGTTTTACTTCAAGGTAGTCTTGAAGGTTCTCTTCTTTAATTCTTTTATTAAATTCTTTAAATTGTTCTTCACTAAGCGTAATTCCAACGCCGTGAATTTTATATTTTTTTGCTGCTTCTATTAGTAAGAATCCCCAACCACACCCAATATCAAGAAGACTCATACCTTCTTCTAGATTTAGTTTAGTTAATATATGGTGAACCTTGTTGACTTGAGCCTCATAAAGAGTATCATTATCATTTCTAAAATATGCACAAGAATAACTAAGTGTCTTGTCTAACCACAAGCTATAAAAATCGTTACCAATATCATAGTGAGCATGTATTTCTTTCTTTTGATGTCTTATTGAATTTGATGAGTGTAGTAGATGTTTTACAGCTGAATTATTAATATTAAATTTGTCTATTTGTTTTAAAAGTAGATTCAAAGTTAAGAATAAATCTCCTTCAACTTCAATATCTCTACTTATGTAGGCTTCTCCAAGTGCTAAAGATGTACTTTTTAGTAGTTCAGATTTACTAATATCATTATTTATAATAACTTTAAACTGAGGAGAGCCATTTCCAATTAGAAACTCTTCTCCATCTTTAGGCCTAACTAGAAATGGTGTTTCACTAAATCTTTCTAAATAGTCTCTTAAAAAATTTTTTGTAATATTCATATTACCAGCTCCTTCTAATGTAAATCCAGTAAGTTTTACTTGCTTAAAGTATATTATATTCCTTTTTTTAAAAAATTAAAATTTTTTTCAATAAATTATTTATTTGAAGGAAATTTATCTTTTATAAAGGAATTTCATATTGTAGTATATTTTTTGCTTATGAATTTTCGTATTGGATATAATATTCAACTGTTAATGATATAATAATTTTAATCTATAAAGTACAATAAAATTTTGCAGTAAATAGCTTAAATCTATTTTATAAAGGAGTTGTGGGATGGAAGTATATGCTTTGGTTGGGTCAAGTGGTACAGGTAAGAGTTTTAAGGCTTTAGAGTTCGCCTATGAAAATGATATAGATTATATAATTGATTAAAAAATAGCTACGCACACTCGTGACT